>JBGCDN010000802.1:0-10317 GCA_045105495.1 Planctomycetaceae bacterium | reverse complement strand
GGACGTGTAGAAGCTTTCGACGCCAGCCAACTCTTCAGCGCGACGAACACCGTCTTCTGTCAGGTGACATGTGTGTTCTTTCTCCTTCACTTCGAAATCGACGTCACGCCGCAACTGCAAGGCGACCTGATTGGCTTTCGGGTACTTGCTTAGGTCTTCACTGGCTGGACCAGAGATAATCAGCGGTGTTCGAGCTTCGTCGATGAGAATATTGTCGATCTCGTCAACGATCGCGAAGTTCAACGGCCCTTGCGATTGAAGATCCTTCGTCGGCTTCATGTGGTCGCGTAGGTAGTCGAAGCCGAATTCGTTGTTGGTTCCGTAAGTGATGTCGCAAGCGTACTGCTCGCGACGTTGGGCTGGTCGCATATTGGCTTGGACAGCACCAACAGTCAGGCCCAGCCCCATATGAACCGGCCCCATCCACTCCATGTCACGTTTGGCCAGGTAGTCGTTCACCGTAATGACGTGAACCTTCATCGCGAGCGCGTTGAGGAACGCAGGCAAGGTGGAGACGAGGGTCTTACCTTCACCTGTGACCATCTCGGCGATCATCCCATTGTGCAGGATGTACCCACCAATGAGCTGCACCGGATAGTGCTTCATCTTCAGATATCGCCAGCTTGATTCACGAACGGCGGCGAATGCTTCCGCCAGCAAGTCGTCCAGCGTCTCGCCATTCGCCAATCGCTCACGAAATCGCGCAGCGCTGCCGCGGAGTTCGTCTTCTGACATGGCTTCGTACGTGGGCCCCAGCTTGTCAATTTTGTCCAGTAACGAACCGGGCGCGATAACGGTGTTACCGTCCTTGTCGCGCGAAAAGCCAAGCTCTTTGACTCGCCGTTCGTTCGACGATCCGAAGATTTTTGTAATGCCGCGTTCAATGCCACCAGTAGCAGCGTTGAAAACGTCACCAATGCGATCCAGAATTTCCATGATCTTCCGCCTGAGAACCTGTCGAACACCAACCGCGCCGACGTTGTTTCTATTTGCGTATGCCAAGCCACGCCAATGCCGGGTTCGGGGCTCAATCCAACTGCCATCATGGCATGAAGTGGCCAACCAACGAAGCCGGACGATTAGACGTAAACTATTGGTACGCTTAAGTTTTATTCATTGCCACAAACAGGTCAATGCCCTTAAAACACGGGCCGAATCGGAAAGAGACGCAACCTGCGTTCCTGTTGCCCGCGTTCTTAACGCCAGAGCTGGCTTGTGGACCAAATGTTGTGTCGGTTTGCGGTTCTGTCAGCCGTTTCTGCGACAACCGCGGACGCCCGACTCGTCAAAGCCAAAATGGACCGCCAAGGCATCAGTTGCCGCTGGAAACAGCCTTCTGAGCTGTATTTGCGAAGAACAAATTTGCATCGAATTGCTTACGTCATCCCAACTCTTGATCGATCCGGAGCTGAACGGCAGCTGGCTCTGTTGGCCACGGGGTTACCTCGAGAACAATTCGAACCACACGTTTTCGCACTTACACGAGGTGGACCCTTCGAGAAGTTTCTGGCCGAACACGATGTTCCCGTCACCATTTTGAACAAGCGATACCGGTTCGACCCATTGGCCCGAGGCCGATTGAAGAAGAATCTGTCGCAGTTCGCACCGGATGTCATTCACAGCTTCCTATTCGCAGGAAACGCGTACTCTCGGCTGATTGCCGGTAAATCGGACATGCCGAAAGTCGTGTGTTCTGAACGCTGCGTGGATTCGTGGAAAAGTTCGTGGCAGCTATGGCTGGATCGAAGACTAGCCGGACGGACGGATCGGCTACTTGCCAATTCACAGGCGGTCGCCGACTTCTACCAGCAAGCTGGTGTGCCCCAATCCTTAATCCATGTCATTCCAAACGGCGTCGTGGACGACGGCACCGCGACTGCAACAGAACGCAACGGCCTCCGCGATGAACTGGGGGTTCCTCGCGATGCCAAACTGGTTGTGTTCGCTGGGAGGCTTGCCAAGCAAAAGCGAGTCCACGACCTGGTGTGGGCTTTTCAATTGCTTCAGCAGACAAGCCCCAACACATATTTCGTCATCTGTGGCGACGGCCCGGAACGCTGGCGTGTCGAACAGCGAATAGAACACTTTGCAATCGGACATTTGGTGAAGCTGCTGGGTCATCGAGAAGACGCCGCTCAGATTGTCAGAGCGTCTGATGTCTTTTGGCTGGGCAGTGACTTCGAGGGCATGTCCAACAGTCTTAGCGAAGCCATGATGGCGTCGCTTCCCTGTGTCGCTACAAACATTGCACCAAACGAAGAATTGATCGAACACGGAACGAACGGGTTCCTGGCAACCCCCGGAGATTCTGTCGCGTTCCAACAGTTCACGCTCGATCTGCTAACCAACCCCGAAGACGCCCACGCCATCGGCAAAGCCGCGCGGTCGTCGATGCTGGATCGATTCAGTGTGCAGCGAATGATTGACGCGCACGTGCTGCTCTACGAGGAGCTGTTGGCGTGATTCCATTCAAACAACTGAGCGGCAGCGTCTCAGTCCTCTTGTCGAGTTGGCTACGGCTAGCGGGAGACTGCTGACATGTGCGGTCTTACCGGAGCAGCATGGCTTACCGCTTCGCGCGGTGTGTCGCCTGACGAATTAGAACGCATGACGAACGTGATCGCTCATCGCGGTCCGGACGATCAACAAACATGGTTTTCTGAGCAGAACAAGCAAACCACTGCGGCACTCGGACACCGGCGGCTGTCCATCATCGACCTCGACAACAGCCAACAACCGTTGTCCAACGAAGACGGTTCAATAACCGTTGCCTTCAATGGAGAGATCTACAACTACCGCGAACTGCGTGAGCAGCTGATTTCCAAAGGACACACACTTCGCACCGACGGCGACACGGAAACCATCGTCCATCTATACGAAGAATATGGCGAGAAGTGTGTTGAACACCTTCGTGGAATGTTCGCGTTCGCGCTCTGGGACCAACGACAGGAACGGTTGCTCTTGGCGCGCGATCGCATGGGGCAGAAGCCGCTTTACTATCGAGTCGAAACTGATCGCGTTCTCTTTGGGAGCGAGCTGAAATGCTTGCTGCAGGTTGAAAATGCACCGCGAAACGTCAACCTCCGCAGCGTTGATCTGTATCTGACATACCAATACGTCCCGTACCCGCATTGCATTCTTGAGGGCTACAACCAGCTGCCTCCAGCCCACACCGCAACATGGTCGCGCAACAATTTTGAGGTGTCGCGGTATTGGTCGCCAGGGTTTGAAGCCACGGGCACAACACGTCGAAACTGGAGTGAAGAGCTTCGTCAAACCCTGACCGAAGCGGTTCAACTACGAATGCGCAGCGATGTCCCACTGGGCGCATTTCTTTCCGGGGGAGTCGATTCGACGCTGATTGTCGGTTTGATGTCGCAGCTTTCCGACCAACCGGTGCGGACGTTTGCGATTGGTTCATCCGAAGCGAGATTCGACGAACGTTCGTTTGCTAGGCAAGCGTCAGAACTTCACAAGACGGATCACACTGAACTGGTTGTCGAACCATCGGCTCTGGACATCTTGCCCGACCTCATCTGGCATTTTGACGAACCGTTCGCCGACAGTTCTGCCATCCCCACGATGCACTTGTCACGACTGACTCGAAAAGGCGTGACCGTATCGCTTTCCGGCGATGGTGGCGATGAATTGTTCCTCGGATACGACCGCTACCGCGCTGTTCGCATCGCGAGCATGATTGACAAGATTCCAGGACCGCTGCAAAGCGTGTTTGGTCTTGGGCGATTCATCCCCGCGTCGGTGCAGCAACGTTCATTCCGTCGCCGACTGAAGCGACTCCTCGACGGGCTCTCACTTTCGCCGCGTGAACGCTATTTGACTTGGATCGCGATCTTTAGCACTGCTCAGCGAGATGAACTTTTCACTTCGTCAATGCGAGAACAGCTTGGTGATCACAACGCAGATTCATTTCTGTTCGACGCGTACGATTCGGCTCGAACACCAAACGGCGACTTTGTCAGCGAGACAGCATTCGCGGACACCATTTCGTACCTGCCGTGCGACATCATGACCAAAGTCGATCGAGCCACCATGTCATGCGGGCTCGAAGCGCGATCGCCGCTGCTGGATCACAAGGTCGTTGAACTCGCAGTCGCGATGCCGCGGGATGTGAAGCAAACGTTGAAGGTCGGGAAGAAAATCCTGAAGGAAACATTCGCCGACCTGCTGCCTGCAGACATTTCCAACAGACCAAAGATGGGCTTCGGGGTACCAATTGATATTTGGTTCCGAGGCGAACTGAAGGAGATGCTGCACGACGTCTTGCTGGATTCAACGAGTCAGCAACGCGGCATGTTTGATTCAGCGGTTGTCAGTCGACTGATCGAAGAACACACACTGGCCCGATCAGACCACGCCTACAAACTGTGGTCGCTACTAATCCTCGAACTCTGGATGCGACGCTTCGTCGATTGAGATGACCTAAATCAAAACTGAGACTCAGCGTACGCTACCACCCGAGAGACATATTCGTCTCAACGGCTCGCTGCGCTTCGTGCAGATCGACGCCGGTGTCGAGCATGTAAAGCCGGATTGCGTGGAGCTTGTCACCGCTTGCTCGCGCGAGGCAATCGCGGGCGACGTCGCATGGTTCCTGCGAACCTTCCAGCCCCAATAGCCGTTTAGATATGACCCAAATATCACGTGGTCGCTTCGTAATCCTTAGAACGCTCTCTTCCGGGTAGTGCCGTCGAGCAAATTCCTTCGCGCCATCCTGTGAATCGGCCCAGCCGATCATGATGTGCGCTTCCGTTTCTATTTCATAGAGCGCCATGGCCTTTCCTCTCCGTACTGTGGAAAAAAGCAGCTGCGATTGTACTGTCTGTCGGCGCAATCCAAAAAGGAATCGGCAATTCGATGGCTAATTCCGCCAATTGAACCGTGCTCATTGGCAGTGGCACCCCAGGACCGCTTCAAAACGGTCGCGTCACAGATTCAACGCAGCCTCGACCTGCTGTGGCCCGACGCCTTTGACAACTTCGACGTTCCCCATTTGGGTCGGAAGGATGAACCGCAGCTCGTTGCCGACCGTCTTTTTGTCACGAGCCATGCGATGCAGAATATCGTTCGTCTCAAACTGACATTCGCTCGGCAGAGTCACGGGTAGATGCAGCGCGGACAGGAGCGCAGTCTGTCGATCACAAAACACTGAGTCCACGCGACCAAGCTGCTTGGCTAGAACTCCCGCGTAGATCATTCCGATGGAAACGGCTTCACCGTGCAGCAGTTGCGAGTAATCGGACAACGCTTCGAAGGCATGGGCAAACGTGTGCCCATAATTCAAGATCGCGCGACGACCGCTGGTTTCGCGTTCGTCCTCAGCAACAACTTCCGCCTTCAGTTCGCAGCAGCGTTTCACAATATGTCGTAGCGCTGCCGGATCACGCTGATTGATCGCACCGGTATTTTCTTCCAGCCATCCAAAAAACGGCTCGTCCATAATCACGCCGTACTTAACAACTTCAGCCAGACCAGCACGGTAGTCTCGATCTTCCAGAGTTGTCAGCGTGTGCGTATCGACAAACACACCAAGCGGTTGATGAAACGCGCCAATCAGATTCTTACCCTGAGCGTGATTGACTCCCGTCTTGCCGCCGACAGAACTATCGACCTGAGCGAGCAACGTGGTTGGAACCTGAACGAACGGAATGCCTCGGTTGAATGTTGCCGCCGCGAAGCCTGCGAGGTCGCCAACGACACCACCGCCGACGGCCACGACAACGGTTTGTCGATCGGCCGGCATCTCAACCAGAGCGTCATAGAGCTCTTCCACTCGACCGACACACTTGGATTCTTCGCCAGCAGGGACGACAGAAAGAGCTACGTTCCAGCCGGAAGCTTCGAGTGACTGCACAACAGCATTCGTATGGAGTGGAGCGACGTTTTCATCGGTCACGACAAACGCTTTCCGACTAACCTCTTGCGCACCGAAGCACTGGTCCCACCATTGTGAAACTTCTGAACCAACGTCAGAAATCGCGTCGGTTCGAATTGGAATGTCGTAACTGCGTTCGCCCAAATCGACGCGAACCTGTTCGGAATTACTCAAGGACATCGGCGGGCTCCTCAACAGTTTTCGCAGGTGGTCTTGCGATGATCAGCAGTAACTGAGACGCGAGGAAAACTCCAAGCGGCAACAACCAAACCACTCGAGCGATATTGCACAACATCGCGAACCGCGCCTGTTGCGAGTCGGAGGCGCCATCGCCGGGGGCAAACGCACCGGCGACAATCAGGTAAGCCACAAGACCAAACAATGTGTAGGTCAAGACGCCGCAGCCCATGGCCGACATTTGTGTCTTGAACTGACTTCGTTCGGATAGTGTTTCGAAGTGCATATCGATGGTGCGACGACGTTTGATCGAACGTCGATGAGCATCCACGATTTCGTTAGATCGGGTGAAATCAGTCCAAACCGCAGACTGTTCGGCCGGTGTTGTTTCACCGCCCAGAAACTTCGATATCGCCGATGGAACGCAGGTTAGCCAGTCAGTGGGACTCGACGCCTGTCTGCCATCCGGAAGGTCCACGACCTGATCGTCTCGAAGAATCGATGACGTACCGTCGTGCTTGAGAACGAACTGCCCTTTCGTTCCAGATGCAGTCAGCTTCCATTTCGGATTCGCAGAACGAGTCAGCGTCCAGGATGTATCGGTCGCCGAATCGCCCGCCAAATTCACCGTCGCACTCGCAAATCCGTCTTCAGTGCTTCCCTGGTAGAGGGCGGTGACCTGAGTGAACGCACCGGACACCCATCGCAACAAATCCGCGTCGGGCAGTAACCATGTCTCGACTGTTGCAGGATTCAGAATCGGTGCAGCGACTTCGCGTTCGAACCGAAACTGAATGAGCTCTCCAAGTTCTCCGCTGTTGACCAGGTCGCGAAAGTGCCCGGCGGCTGGGTCCAGTCTGTGCGGAAGCACCGGATAGAGTGGAACCAAATTCTCGTCACGAACCAAAGACAGCTCGTAAGCGAAGGCCGACGTCATGCCGGGCGATGGAACCACAACCAGCGGGCGGCCTGTACCAGCGATTTGCCTCGCAGGCGGAAGCACTTGATCTTCATCACCAGCCACGACAACAACATCAATACTGTCATCGCCAAGCAGGTCTTCCCACTGTCCAACACGACGTAGCGAAGGCATTTTCCCGAACAACACCGATGAATCATCGAGTAATGCAGCGTGTGTTACTTCGTGCCCATCGTGACTATGCACCGACGCGACGATGTCGGCAGTCTCTGATGTCTCACCAACAATCGCAAATCTCATGTCTGATTCCAGTGCTCAGCGGCTCAAGAATAGCCGTTCGGCCACCGAGTCTGTCGGAGGCTCAATAGCGACGCAAGCCTACGAATGCATGTTGCACAAGATTGCTGAGGCCTATCAAAAACAAGAAGGCGGCAAGCCTTCGCCTGCCGCCTCGAATCTAATGTAGGACGGATTCTTGAAATCTACGGCTGCTGACGCTGCGTTTCGTCTTCGAACTTCAGTTTGATCGAATTCAAGATCGTCTGGTTATCGTTCCAAAGCGCGTAGAGAGGAAACTTATCTGGTGGCTCGACATTGTTGAGTCGGTAGATCTTCTTCCAGTAGTGAACCGCCATGAGGCCTTCTTCAACAAGCGAATGATCAGAAACCTCAAGGTCCGGATAGACTTTGAACATCTCCTCAAGAATCGTCATGCCTTTCTCGAATTCCAACTGCGCTGCGGAGGGCTGGAGGTTCTCTGGGTCTTCTCCACGCATGTTGGTTTTTGCCTGACGGAACAGCTGCTTACCACGGTAGATGTGCCGGTGAGCTTTGAGCATTTTCGGGTCCATCTCGACCTCGCTCAGCATTCGCCAGAAACTGTAGTTTGTCAGTTCCAACCCACGCTGCGTGACGTCCTGTTGGGCGAGCAACGCCTCAACCGGAATGGCTTCTCCTTCAGAGCAGAGTTCTGGAAAATTCTCGCGAGCCAGTGCGATCATCTCTTCGGTCTCTCCGTCTGGGATTTCTTCGTCGTCGGAGAACCAATCGTTCATTCGGTATCGTGCTTTGCGTGTGTCGTCGACAGTCGCGTAGAAATCTTCGCTGCCGTACCCGAGCGTCCAATCGGTGAAGGCCTCGTTCCATGCTTCGCTGGTCGTGTTCTCAAAGCGACCTTCTTTTTGGAGCCGTGTTGCGTATTCAATTTGGATACGAGCCGGGTACTGACGGAACAGTTCTTTGGTTTGAACACTCTGGCCGTAGTTGGCTTCTTTCTGATTTGCGGTGATGTAGCGGCCCTTTGCGACGAGGAAGTTGTCTTCTCCGAACTCATTGATCGCAGGGTCCGGCCCACCTCGGAACTCTGATTCATTGGGATCCACCATGAAGTACTTTCGAAAGTACCGCCATTCGTCTGAGGTCCCAACTTTCCAACCAACAAACCGAGCACCGTTCCATTCGAGGTTTGCACTCTTGGCGTTTCGACCACGGCCTTTGTCTAGAAACTTAATGCCTTCCTTAACCCAGAAGTAGCGGTCTTCAACGGCATCCCATGCCTGCGAGACGTTATACGCGAGGTTCCAGCCTTCGAATTCCCAGACCTTGATGTAGTGCGGCTGCAGCAGCGTAATCGTGTTGGTCAACGCACTCATCTTCGACCAGTTCTTGGTCTTCTGCAGTTCAATTACTTCCAACTTCAGGATCGAAGCAGCCGGACCGCGCAGTCCGAGCAACACGAGGTTTGCGGCGGCACTGGATGGATCGACATTGCCGAGAGTACTTTCGCCAAGGTCGTAGTCTTCCCGAAGATCCGCTAGCTCCCCACCAGACCCCTTTTCTCTACCTGACGGTTCGCCAAGAAGGACAATTGGGATAAGCAAACATGCAATCCCAATGACATAAGCGATCTTACGTTGACGCGATGTGAGTTGGTTCATTTTGCTTCCAGCTCCCTGAATCGGAGGGCAACATAACCAATGAGGACGCAGGGAATCACGAAGCCGATCAGCGTCATGATGCCTGGCTGTATACAGGACCGAAACGGCACGTCGAATCCATTTTCAACGAACTTCGTTCCCTGTGTATAAGGTTCGAACTGCGGAATGATGTTCTTAACCATTCTCAGCCCGCCGTTGACAATTGTTTCGTCGATGAAGTTCACAAGGTTTTCGACCTTCTCATCAACACCCAACGGCACGTTCGGATTCAACTGTTTCGCCATGCGAATGAGAGCTTCAACCAGTCCTCCACCTTCAACCTGCTGATCAATCAGGTCACTCATAAACTGGTAGGCAAACGGCTGGCCAATCGTGATTAAGCTGACCGTCAGGAAGATCGCCACCGGCCCCTTCACAAAGCAGCTTGCACAGACCCCCAGCGTCACGATGAGGATCATCATCATCCCAATTGAAGCCACCGCTTTGAAATACCCAGAGTAAAAAGGCTGATCGGGCAGACGGATAAAAAGGTCAGGACGAGCCATCCCAAGGTATTGCCCTGCACTCAAGCAGCCAACTTCCACGCGAAGGCGACCTTTATGAACCAGGTCGTTGCTCAGGTCGGCTGAGATTTCCCAACCATCGTCAGCAGACAGCCGACCATCGGTAACCACCTGATTGATTACGGTGAATAGCGACTCACCCTCCGCCGCAGGCGAAATGGCACCACCATCCAACTTCAAGGTGCCATCAGCAAGCAGTTCAGTCAGAACACTACTGATCCGTTCGGCATTTTCGATTGTGACGAAGCCATCTTCGGTCAATCGCGAAATCAATTCGTCACTCAGCTCCCCACCGGCGGCCAACTGGCCATTATCTGACATACTTTGCAGTCGCTTGGTCAGGAACCGCACGATGTCTTCGTTCCCAGCGAGGAAGATAATCTTCCTTGGGACCTCCATGATGTTCTCACCGAACCGGTATTCACGGACGACGAAAGATGGAAGCGGAACAGCGATACGACTGAGGTGCTCACGCATGCTCGACTGGTGAACTTCGATCTGTTCAGACAACCGCACAACCGCATTGCCAAGTCGGGTGTAGTCTGCCGCAGCCTGCCCCTTACCGGCAGAGTCCTGAGCTTCGCGAAGGCACTCTCCGAAGGCCTTTGTTAAATCCAAAACCCA
The DNA here is from genome assembly GCA_045105495.1 of Planctomycetaceae bacterium. GTDB lineage: Bacteria > Planctomycetota > Planctomycetia > Planctomycetales > Planctomycetaceae > CAYNWT01. Next base: position 204 of record JBGCDN010000802.1, on the reverse strand, counting down.
GGATTCACCGCCGACATCGTCGAGGTTCAAAATAGTGTCGCTGGCGACATTGAATGCATCCGCGAGACCATCAAGTTCACCTTTCGCAAACTCGATATCGTTTGCAAGCATCGCGTTGCCAAGACCCCGGAAGCCATCAGCCGCAGTTTGGTATCGACCAAGACGCAATTCGTTGGCCGCAGTCTGAAAATTGTTGCTAGCGGC
>JBGCDN010000801.1:0-3156 GCA_045105495.1 Planctomycetaceae bacterium | reverse complement strand
GGCAATGCTCTCGCCGTCGACCACATCCAGCATTGAATCGTCAGGCAGCTCCAGAAGGTCGACGATCGTTGGCATGATATCCATCGTCGATGCTGGGAAGTCGGTCACCTGCGGCTTGATCTTTCCCGGCCATTCGATCAGGCCCGGCACGCGAATGCCGCCTTCGTACAGGTTGCCTTTCTGGCCACGCAGACCGGCCATCGCATGGGGCTCGTGGTCGCGACCGCCATTGTCACTGCAGAACCAGATCAAGGTGTTGTCTGCCAGTTTCAACTCGCGCAAACGGTCGCGAAGCAATCCGATACTGCGATCCATGGCGATGATTTCACCGAATAGATTTCGTTGCTTCTTGTCCATATCCGCCGGCAGACCCACCATGTCCTGCTCCAGTGCGGTGTAGGGAAAGTGCGGTGAGCCGTACCACAACACCGTAAAGGTCGGCTTGTCCTTGTTAGCTTCAATGAACTTCAAACCCGCTTCCACCATCAGCACAGAAGACTCGCCTTCAAGATAAACGATCTCGTTGTTGTGCGTCATCAGGGGGTTCATTTCGATGTAATTGGTCGCCGACAGATACTCATCAAAGCCGTAGTGCTTGGGACCATTTGGGTCATCGGGCAAGATGGGCATAGCCGAGCCCTGAACGCCTCCCAAGTGCCATTTGCCAAAGTGTGCGGTGGCATAGCCCGCCTTCTTGAGTGCCTGCGGGAGCGTCTTCTCCTGTAGGCAAAGGCGCTTGTGCAGCCCGGGAACACCCGTGCGACGCGGCGAACGTCCCGTCAAAACAGAGGCTCGCGTTGGCGAACAAACCGATGCCGCAGCATAAAAGCGATTGAAGCGAATACCGGACTCCGCCATCGCATCCAGATTCGGAGTGTTCCCCTTCAGGTGCGGATGGTCCATGTAACCAACCTGCCCCCAACCCTGATCGACCGACATGATCAGGATTATGTTGGGGCGTGATTGAGCGCGGGCGATGACCGAAAGCAAGCAAGACAACGCAAGACAAAATGACACGTATCGAACGGTAGTGAAAGAGATGGTCATAGATTTCATTTTTTCGCTTCCCGCCTGGCTCGTTTCCTTTCAAGAGACCGCTCTTCTGAATAGCCTTCCATCCAACCGATGGGGCGTTTGTTCGCGTCGAACTCTTTCATGAAACCGGCCATGAGTCGTTGAAGCTCCCTTACCTTCTCGGGATGCTTCGCTGAAACGTCGGTCGTTTCGCCAAGGTCATCCTTTAGGTTGAACAGCGAACCGGCATTCGCGGGCTTTCGCCCCTGCATACCCTTATTGCCGTTGCCGCCCGGTTTTTGGCTCTTGACCAGAAGCTTCCAGTCGCCGTGACGAATGGAGGAACCAGGCACGACAAAGGTGTCATGAATCGGCGATCCCACTTTTTCGCCAAGCATGTAGGGGAGAATGTCTCGGCCGTCGATCATTCGATCAGTTGGAACCTCTGCGCCCGCGAGCCCACAAATGGTTGGCAGCATGTCGATGATTCCGGTGATCTCATCGTTCGTGGAGTCCGCCGGGATTTTGCCCGGCCACCGCATCAGGCAAGGGACACGGATGCCGCCCTCGAAGTTGGTCCACTTGCCATCGCGAAGTGGACCGGCGCTGCCATGCCCTTCCACGTTGAGTTGCGGTCCGTTGTCGGAGGCGAAAATGACCAGAGTGTTTTCGGCGAGTCCGAGTTCATCTAGGGTGTTTAACAAGCCGCCAACCTGCCAGTCAAGCTCTTGAACGACATCGCCGTAGGTTCCCTGTTTGGAACTGCTGACAAAGTCCGGGTGAGGAATCCACTTGGTATGCGGCAGCGGTGAAGCGTAGTAGAGAAAGAACGGTTTGTCCCGGTGCGCTTTGATGAAGTCAATTCCCGCCTGACGAAGCTTGGGCGAGTGGATGCCGTCGGTCTGGCCTTTTATCTCCTCTGCCACTTCGAGATTCTTCAAGAGCGCTTTGGTGTTGTCATCGCTGTGCATGAACCCGAAGAAATTGTCAAAGCCGTGATGAACAGGATTGAAGGGCTCCCAATCGCCGAGATGCCATTTGCCGACCATTCCAGTGGCGTAGCCAGAATCCTTGAGCAGCTCGGCAACAGTGATTTCGTTTTGGTGAAGACCGTTCCCTTCCCAACGATAGACCACGTTACTGATCCCGGTGCGATCTGCATGACACCCAGTCATCAGAGCAGCGCGGGTAGGCGAGCAGCGGTTATGCACATAGAAGCTCTCGAACTTCATTCCCTCTTTGCATAAACGATCAATGTTGGGGGTCGCAATGATTTCAGAGCCGTAGCAACTGAGATCGCCGTAACCCTGATCGTCCGACAGGATGAATACGATGTTTGGCTTATCGGCGGCTCGAGATACGGCGGGCAGAGCCAAGAGCGACGCGAAGGCAAACAGTGCTGTTCCCATCATCAATGAAAATTTTTGGTTCATTCTTGGTTCTTTCGTCTGGGCGTCGTCTGCTTCTCATCTTCTGCTAGTTGCCTGCTGCCAGCGAATGGTCCCCATTGGACTCGCTTCTCGTACTCCTTTGAGTTGCTGTAGACAGCGGCGTCGTAATTCGGATTTCGTTTGGGGATGCGAGCGCCGACCTTGTCGAAATATCGCATCATGTCGTTGTAGAGTCTGCGGTGTTCTTCCGGGTGAGCGTGCGCGATGTTGTGGACTTCGCCCATGTCCTGCGCCAAGTCGAAGAGCATGGGGAGGTCCGGTCGCTCGTAGAAATGCAGCAGCTTCCGCGTACCGGAGACGATCGCCGAATGCGGCATGCCGGATCGGTAATGCGGGTAGTGGAAGTAAAGGTTGCGGTTGAGAAAACTGTCGTCCGGTTCCCTACCCGCCATGTAGGCGGCCAGGCTGATTCCGTCGATGTCCTTGAGCGATGATGGTTCTCCGCCAGCCCAATCCACAAACGTCGGCAGAAAGTCGTAATTGACGGCATTGCCTTTGAAGGTCGAGCCCGCCTTGATATCGGGGCCTCGAACAATCATCGGGACGCGGATGCCGCCCTGCCAGACCCACCATTTGTGAGCGTGGTGTGGTTAGGGGAGCCCCCTCGTGAGTTCAAGTTCGTGACGTCGATCTCCCTTCTCCGAAACCACGACAACCTACGTGTTGTCTTCGATCCCGAGGTCCTTGATGA
>JBGCDN010000800.1:0-11437 GCA_045105495.1 Planctomycetaceae bacterium | reverse complement strand
CCGCGCGGCTGCAGGGCCGGTCGTTGCCGTTGCAATCGGATGCGAAAGGGGTACAAGTGATATTGATCCGAGTGGATCATCCCTCGATGTGTGTGGAGAATCGCGATGCAAAGTTGTGTGGCCATGCTGATATGGCCCTTGCTTCTAACCCCGTCGGTTCAAACTGACGCCCCCAGGAAAGTGGCGGGACGGACGCTGTCTGAGTTCGCCGCGGATCTCGACAGCCCGAATGTTTTTGTTCGCCTTCGTGCGGCCAAGAGCTTGCGGGCGTTTGGCAAGCCAGCGGTTCCGTCGCTCGCAAAGGCGTTGGGTGACAAGCACACCGGAGTCCAATATTGGGCGGCGAGTCACCTTGGCGACTTGGGTTCGGCTCCGAAACAATCAGTCGCGGTTCTCGGCAAGATGAAGGCGGGCAAGAACCCGGCGACGGCGATGGCTGCGGCTTACGCACTGTGCCGGATTGAGAAGCCAGAGAAACACATCAAGCTGCTGATTGCTCGACTCGAATATCCAGAACGCGGAATGGCTTGCGCCGCCGCAGAGTTTCTTGGTCGTTTGGGACAAGACGGTCGATCAGCGGTTCCAGCTTTGGAAGCCGCATACCACCGCAACGATAAGAAGCCTGGAGCGAAGAACCCCGGCAAAGCCGACTACCACATTCGCGGCGCGTCTCAAAATGCACTTCGGCTGATACTTGGCGAGTGGGAGCCGACGAAATGATGTCGCCAATTCAAGACTCTCGAAAGATGTGGCTCATGCGATTCTCCAGTGTTCTGTTTGTCCTCACGGCCTGCGGCTCGACACTGGTCGCCGCTGACCGACCGAACATACTTTGGATTAGCTGCGAAGATATCAGCCCCAACCTTGGATGCTATGGCGACCCCCACGCCAGCACTCCAAACCTGGACAAACTCGCCACCGAAGGCGCGAGGTTTACTCGGGCGTTTACTCACGCACCTGTGTGTGCAATCGTCCGCAGTGGAATCATTACTGGCGTGTATCCGGTATCTATTGGCTCGCAACACATGCGTTCCAACATTGTGCCGCCGCCACATATTCGCTGCTTCACAGAATACCTGCGAGCAGACGGTTACTTCTGTACGAACCGATCGAAGACGGACTATCAATTCACGCCGCCCACAACCGCTTGGGATCGACAAGGTGATACTCACAGCGATTGGCGAGAACGCGGCAACAAGGATCAACCGTTCTTCAGTGTGGTGAACCTGAAATGCTCACATGAAAGTCAGATTCGACATAGCGAAGCTGTGCACAAGCGAATGCTGGCTAACCTAAAGCCTGAACAGCGCCACGATCCCGACAAATGCGCTTCGACGATGCCGAAGTATTTGCCTGATACACCTGCCGCCCGAAAAAACTGGGCTTGGTATCACGACAACATTTCGGAGATGGATCGACAGGCTGGCGAGCTATTGCAGCGCCTCGAAGACGATGGATTGGCAGACAATACGATTGTCGTTTTCTGGAGCGACCACGGCATGGGTCTGCCGCGAGGAAAACGTTGGCCCTACGATTCCGGAACGCATGTGCCTGTGATTGTTCGATGGCCGGGAACGATTAACGCTGGTTCAGTTCGCGAAGATTTGGTCACGACGATGGACTTTCCGACAACCATGCTTTCGCTTGCTGGCCTCGAAGTTCCCGACTACATGCACGGTCGCGTGTTCCTTGGAGACGAAACCGAACCTGCTCCGAAACATTTATTCTTCCACCGTGACCGGATGGACGAAGCCTTGGAAATGATACGAGCCGTCCGCGACAATCGGTTCCGTTACATTCGCAACTTCGAGTCTGAAAAACCTTACGCACAGGGCATCGACTACATGGATGAAATGCCGGCTATGCAGGATTGGCGAAGACTCAATTACGAAGGCAAGCTAACCGGTGGGCAGAAGAACTGGTTTGCTCGCGAAAAGCCTGTTGAGGAACTCTATGATCTGGAAACAGATCCCCACGAGCTAAACAACCTCGCCACCAATCCCGCTCAGGCCGACAGACTTAACGAATTCCGCCGAGCGTTGTCTGATTGGCAGGTTGCTGTTCGCGATACTGGCTTGATTCCCGAACCAGTGCTCATGCACTCCATGCGACCAAAAGGGAAGAAACAGCGAACGGCCGACGTTCAGATTCAACAAACAAATTCAGACGCCAACGGTGTCTCTTTGACGTGTGACACTCCGGGAGCGTCGATTGCGTATGCGATTGTCGACAGGAATGGAAAACCAGAGAACTGGAGCCTGTACGTAAAACCGGTTTCAGTCCCGAAAGGTAGCAAGCTTGTCACGAAAGCGTGTCGAATCGGATTTCGAGACAGCAGTTGGAATACGTTTTCGCCGTAGTGTCTATGGGGATTCGTTGCCTCATCCACTACGGATCAGAACGAGTTCTGGCATGGCTTCAACATGGTTTGGACGCAAAGTATAATGAGAATTACTGCCATTCTGTTGTTGCTGGTTTTTGCTCACACAATCCCGGCCAATGCTCAGGGCGATCTTGAATTTCGCATTGGTGCTCGGGTACCGGTCGAACTTCCGCCGCTGTTTCAAAGAGGAGCCAAATTTCTTGTTGAATCACAAAAAGAAGATGGCTCTTGGAAGGCTCAAAGCTCGTTCGGCAGTAACGGAACTGGTGTCACGAGTCTTTGTATTCTGGCTCTGATGTCGACGGGTGAAGATCCAAATTTCGGGCCTTACGCGCGATCGGTGCGGAGTGGGCTGGAGTACCTCATTCGCAAACAGAACGCGAAGTCCGGCTTGCCGGGTGGAAACGCGTACGACTTCGGATTCACTTTGCTGGCCATGGCGGAAGCGTATGGAGCGATCGACGAAGACCTAATGTTCGCTGGAGAAAAAGTGGGCGGGCGACGGACGTTGGGCGAGGCACTGGAGCTGGCCGTCAAAGGTGCCTGCACAATGAAACACAAAACAGAACTGGTGGGCCACGCCTGGAATTCGACAGCGGGAAACGGTGGGATTCCTGACACCTCCGTCGGCGGTTCGGTTCTCGTCGGGCTGCTTGCAGCCAGAAACGCTGGCATCGAAGTCTCAGACGACGTCATGAAACGTGCGATGAAGTACTTCCAAAAGATGACCAACAAATCGGGCACCGTCGGTTACTTCCAAACCCGCGGCAACGACTATGGCAACTCCATTGCTCGCTCCAGCATTACTGCATTAGTGCTGGCGATTGGGAAACGAAAGACCTGCAAGGAATACGCATCGACGGCGAAGTACATTTCCACCAACCTTGAAATGCGGTACCAGACGCATCCACTTTACGGCGACTACTACCAAGCGCAGGCGTTGTTTCAGGTCGACTACAAAGCCTGGCAGAATTGGAACCGCGAACGCGTTCGACAAATCGTTCTACTCGCCAACGACGACGGCAGCATTGCCCGCTCACCCGTCGGCCCGGCGTACTCAACCGCCATGTCCATGCTAACTCTGGCTCTCAACTACCGCTTCCTCCCCATCTACGAGCGCTAACACAAGCGTTCCGCTTGACCGGGTGCGGCGGTGGAGTTGGGATGGTGGAGCCGGTATGTTCTTCGCCGCGAGTTCGGTTCTTGAGCGGCGTATTCTGCTGTCGTTGCGCCTCCCGTCACTTCGGCCTCTTCGCCGTACATGCGGCGAGAAGCCTTCGCAGAAACACCATCCCAACGTCAATGCCGTACCCCGATGCAACGGGACGTTGCCGCGTTAGGAGAATAGGATTCCGGCGTAGCCGACGGTTCGAGTGGCGTCGCCATTTACGTCACATGACGTTGCGTAGGCGACTCGTTCGGACTTATTGAGCCGGCCCAATCTCTGCAGGGTCTTCATGACGATTGCTGCAGCGAGAACGCCACACATGGAGATTTGATTGTCACGGCAAGCGTACAACAACCCGTCAGCATCAAGCGCGTCGATCTGGCGGAGGGCGAGTTCGTCCAATTGACGTGTCTCGGCGTCGTTAGCATAGTGATTCATGTCGCTGGAAATGAGCAACAGGGGTGGTTCCGGCATGTCTCTGATAACGTGTGCGAGACCTTCTGCGAACTGGTCGCCGCGTTCCGGGTTCCCGCCGCCGATCGTGATACCGACAACTTTGGTACGAGGCGAAAGACGATAGATGAGCGGCAGTTCTACCTCGCAACCATGTTCGGCCTGATGGGCTGCGGCATCGAGCCTGAGGTCAGGGATTGCATCGGCAAGCTGTTGAGCGAGCTGTGGATCGGACGCCACATCGCCGCTGGGGAGCGACCAAATTTCATGAGGGGCAACAGACCATTCCATCCCGGCATTGGTATGTTTTGGACCGAGCACGATGATGGTTTTGGGTAGTTCAATGCGGTTGAAGACATCAGCAGCGATGCGGCCGCTGAATTGCCAACCGGCGTGAGGCACCATCGCTGCGGCATAGGTGGACTTTGGAACCTGGTCGCCTCCAAATAGTTCGTCCAGCTGCTGATTGATCTCAGCTGGATTGCCTGGATAGAAGCGTCCCGCCACTGCTGGTGGCCTGAATTTTGTTCCGCGTTTCGGCGTGGGCCCGACCGCAACGGCAACGCGTTCACAGTTGGTTTGCATCTCAAGGCTAAGCACCTGCGTCTGATCGGCTTGAGGAATCGCTGCTTGTTCGACCGCTTCAGAAAGAAGGACGTCCGCACTGGAGTTCGGATCGAACCGCATTGCTATCTGGTTTCCTCTCACGACCAGGATGGCTCGCCGAGCGACATCCAGACCCGCGAAGTCAGCAACGTCTGCGGTCCCATGCATTGCTGAATCGTCTGCCACGAATAGCCAAGTCTGGAATTCACCGGTGCTCAATCCAAGCCGCTGAATGAGCCCTACGACATCCTGACAGAGTGACTGCAGTGTCGATTGCATCGGAATCGTGTTCTTCCAGTGCACTCGAGAGACGACAAGTTGGCCCTCGGTTTCATCGTCGTTTCGTTTCAAAACGATACCAACGCCCAGCACGTTTTTATCCGGCACCTGCGGCACGTAATACATCGGTACGCCACCAGCGACCATCGTCTCAATGTTCTTTCTCGCATGTTGCGCGTACTGCGCGAATTCGCGGGGCGTGAAGACGCGAGAGGTCACCGTTTCGACGTTGTCGGATTCGGTGAGCAAGCATCGCGAAAACGACTGTCCGGCAAATCGCTGCAGCACCGTATCTGCTTCCTTCCATGCTGTTGGCGGTAAGCCCGCTTTCATACAAACGCGGTTCAGGAATTGTTCGGCATCCCAGCCTTGTTCAACGGGAACACCGGGCAACAACAGGCCACGTTTTGAACCCTGCGAGACAACCAGCCCATGCTTGCCAACCTCGACCGAGTTGACTCGGTCGGTTCCGATTTCGGTCACTGATTCTGTGTCACCAAGTAGCCAAACTTCGATGTCTAGATAGGGCAGCTCACTGCTTGAGATGGGCGGGAACCGAGGATCTTCCTTCGCAGTTCGTCTGGCGGAATGACTAAGCGATTCGGCCAGCGGACGCGGTCGGCCCACAGTACCGCAACACGATCGCAACTGGTTGCCTCGCTTGATGCTGACGAACGATCCGGGAACCAGCTGCGCCATCAGGTTCTCGGACAACCCAACGTCGGCGGGCGACCGGTTCTCGACGGCGGCAATCAGAAATTCTGCCGCCGCTGCAAGAACGTCTGCTTGCTGTTCGTCATTCAGTTCCATCATGGTGTTCGCATCCTGTTGCGTTTGTGACGCTGTCGTTCATCCCGACGTGCTGCGGACCGTACGGGTCTGGTTTGGATATTTCAAACGCAGCCCGCCAACCCTGTTTGTCGGAAGTGGCTGAGCTGCTGGTGTTATCGGGGCTCAGCCTTCTAACATCAGCGGCTCAATACTGCAGGCAGTTCAAACAACATTGGCACGAACACGACGGACACCCTCAATGGATCAAACCAACGACCAGAGGATCACGAACCTCGAGACCGCAATCATGCATTTGCAGCATGATTTTGAAGGCTTATCCGACAGTTTGATTCATCAGCAGAAGACGATTGATGAACTGAAGAAGACCATCGAAAAACTCTCCGCAACCATTCAAAGCCTCGACACCGAAGAGGAACGCGATCCGAAAGAAGAGCGGCCACCTCACTACTAAGCGACGGCCACTGTTCATTTTGATGCCGGCTTTGCCAATAGCGATCGTCCGACGGCGGGCTTATGATCGTACTGCTCACAGGAGACCACAATGCGATTGCTTCTTCTCACTCTCATGCTGTTTTGCGGTTCCGTCTACGCGACCGATGCCCCGCGGCCAAACATCGTTGTCATTCTTGTTGATGACATGGGCTATTCGGACATTGGCTGTTACGGCAGCGAAATTGAAACTCCAAACCTCGACCAACTGGCGTCAAACGGTTTGCGGTTCACGCAGTTCTATAACTACGGTCGCTGCTGCCCAACCCGCGCGGCTTTGTTGACGGGGTTGCATCCGCATCAGGTTGGCATTGGCCACATGACTGAACCGCCTGGCGGACCGCTGGGATTCGAAGGCGCGTACCAAGGCTATCTCAACGAAAACTGTGTGACACTCGCGCAGGTTTTGAAGTCGTCTGGTTATCGCACGCTGATGACTGGCAAATGGCATGTCGGCTACCACAAGAAATCAACGTGGCCTCTGCAGCGCGGGTTCGATCGGTTCTATGGTTGCATTGCTGGAGCCTGCAATTACTTCCGTCCGGACGGCGATCGAGGAATCACTGACGGAAACGAACCGGTGGAGGTTCCGGACGGCTTCTACACAACGGACGCGTTCACTGACAAAGCGATTGAGTTCATCTCTGAAGCCAACACGAAAGATAAGGACCAGCCGTTCTTCCTGTACCTTGCTCACAACGCTCCTCACTGGCCACTGAATGCGAAGTGGGATGACTATCAAAAGTATAAAGGCAAGTATGTGGATGGCTGGGAAGCGTTGATGCGAACTCGATTGGCGAAGCAGAAACAGATTGGGCTCTTCCCTGACGATATCCAGCCAGCGAAGCACGTCGGCCCAAAGTGGGAATCGCTGTCTGCCGGGAAGCGAAAGGATATGGATGCAATCATGGCAGCCTACGCTGGTTGCATCGACGCGATTGACCGCAACGTTGGCAAGCTGACATCGCATCTCAGAGAAATTGGGGAACTGGACAACACAGTCATCTTCTTCTTGTCAGACAACGGAGCCTGCCAGGAAGGCGGTATTTTGGGGCAGGGCAACGAAGCGATGATTCGAAACCCACCAGCCGGAACAGCGGGTGTCCGTCAGGGACTCGCCTGGGCGAATGCTTCCAACACCCCGTTTCGACTCTACAAGCACTTCGTCCACGAAGGCGGAGCCGCCACACCCATGATCGCGCACTGGCCGGCGGGTATACCCGAATCACAGCGTGGGACGTTTGTTCGAGAACACGCCTACCTACCTGACTTCATGCCAACTTGTATGGAACTTGCCGGAGCCAACTACCCGGACGACAAACCGGCAACCGTTGGCAAATCAATAGTTCCACTGCTTAACGGACGGTCCGAACGCATTCATTCCGAACCTATCTACTGGGAACACGAAGGTAATGCTGCAATGCGCTGGGGCGATTGGAAATTGGTTCGCGAGTACCAGAAACCGTGGGAGCTGTATCGGATTAATGAAGACCGCACCGAACTGAATGATCTGGCGAAAACGAGCGACGCCCAGCGAAACAAGATGGTCGCCATGTGGGAAATGTGGGCGAAGGAAAACGATGTCGCGTATCCCAAGAGGTTCAACATGTATCAGTTCTTGAACCAGAAGAAGAAGAAGAAGAAGAATGCGGCGGCAAAGAAGCAGGACTAAACAGCTTCCCGACGTATGGCATTGACGGCTACTATACAGCAACTTCTGGACACGAAAGAAACCCAAATGAATCCAAACGCAGCTGGTCCCGGACGATTCATTGGTGCCGTCTTCGGACTCGGCTTCCTCGGTATTGGTGTCACGGTGCTTGGGTATCTTTGGCTCACGCCATTCAATCAGTTTGGATCTCCGCCGCTATTCTTTCGAATCTTCGGTTCATTCATTGCGATCATGTTTGTGGCGATGGGTGGAGGAACCGCCTACGCCGCGATTACAGGGAAGGCGAACCCTGTTGGAAACCACCGCCAAATCTCAGATGTCATCCAACACGCGTCGTCAGAGCAGGGCAAGAGTGAACCCTCCACAGGCGACAACTATGCCTGCGACTCCTGCGGAGCGCCGCTGAATTCTGAGACCGACGTGTCACCACACGGCGACGCAAAGTGCACCCACTGCGGACGTTGGTTCAACATCCACGGCAAGTAGTCGGCAGACACCAGCCGAGCGCGGTTAGATTCGGTTTCGGTACCGCCTCTTCGATCGGCGACCAGATCGAACGCGCTCGGAGCGAGGTCGCGGTTTGCTAAGACCTGGGATCCAGGTAACGCCGAAGTGAAGTCGGTCGCTGCGGATGTCGTCGTTGATTGGGGCCACTCCGAGGCCGTAGTCGATGCGAGCAGTGATCCGATCGCTGATCTGCAGGCGAGCACCAAAGCCGGTACTCGCAACGAGTGTCGAACCATCCTCGCCAGTGCGTCTGTCGTAAACATAGCCGTTGCCGACATCAAGGAATCCGTAGAAGCGAAGTGAACGCGGACTTAATTCCGGGCCCCAGCGATAGGTTCTCGGACCGAGTTCGATGTTGGCGATCCAGCCGTTGTCGGCATTGAATTCACGTTGATCGGTTCCACGAATCGTATCGAATCCGCCAAGGCCAAGCGTCTCGCTGAACAGCAATCGCTCTGACGCCACTTGTCCGGTGAAGGTAAAAGACAGAAGCCCGTTCTGTTCAATCAATCGCTGAGTCTGGTACCGCAGTCTCGCATAAATGTAGTCGGGCGAGGCACCTGGTCGGATACTCTCAAATGCGGCCCGCGAATGATCGCCGGTGAACCCGCCGCCGGGACCGACGAAGGTATCGATACTCAAAGTGCTGAATTGATCTGGTCCGTAGCGGTACATGTCGCGATAGCCGACTCGAAACTGCACCAAGTCTGCCGTGGACGCACTAATTGTTGTTCCAGCGAATTCAAGGTTGTTGTTGGTCGACTTGAAGTCGTAGCCGAACGTCAGTTCTTCCGAATAGTCTCGCGTCTGGGCGATGTTTCGCGTGAACAGCATACCGTGCTGATAGCTCTCACCCTGCTGTGACAAGCCCGCATCCAACATTGGGGAGACACCGGCCCAACTGCCATAAGCCATGAACGAGTAATCTCGATCGATTGCCTGAGTGAAGTTCACACTGTGAGCTTCAAGCAAATTGAAGTCTTCATCGGCAGTGTACTGGTAACCGAGCGTTCCGCCCCAACCAAGAAAATTACCATACTGGAACCCCGTGAATACGCGGCCGTAGTTCAGTGATTCGACACCAGAGTCATCGACGCCCACATAAGCGCGAATAGGCAACCGATCTTTCACTTTGTAAATCACATTGGTGGTACCCGGTTGGCGGCCTTTCTCGAAATTTACGCCGACCTGAGCGAACGAGTTCCGGTTCATCCAGAACAGATCGTCTTCGATGTTTGGTTCATAAATTCGATCGCCGATTCGTGTGGACTCAATCCAACGCTGTGTTTCTTCGATCGAAAAGAATCGGCCAGGACTGATGAGCACGTCGCCGATTCGTGATTCAGTAATCACAAGGTGTAGTGTTCCCGTTGTGATCCGCTGTTCGGGGATGACGACATCGACAATCGGCTGCTTGTTACTCCGATACTGGCGGATGATGTCGCGGGATAGTCCGTTAATCCGACGAAGCGTAACCGGCTTGCCGAGTTCGCGTTGGATGATTGAGCGAATCGCATCCTTGAAGAACAACGAATCCGTATGCACGGCGTTGTAGTGAATGCCTTGAAGGTCATCGATGGATGCATCCGTCACAACTTTGTCAGCGTGATCAACGATGACAACAGCATCCAGCGAGACGACCAATTCGCGGTCGTCTTCAACTGCGTCCGGAAGCTTCGCTGCTTCCGGCAATTGAGGCGTCTGACGTGAGGGCTGGGGAATATCCAACGGTTTGTATCGTTCGTAATTTTGCGCGTGAGTAACGTGCGAACACAATATTGCGATCGCAAACGCGACTGGTGCAGTGAACCTACTGCCAATCAACTGCCCCATCGTCGGCCCCCATCCCTGGTTGCTGTGACTTGCCTCTTCGACGAGACCGCACGCGAGCACGTTCTCCACACCGAGTTCGTCGGCAGTCCGGTTATCGCGATCGCGATGAACAGGCGTGTCGTAATGTGTCTTGGGTGCAACTACCCATCCATCTGGTCCGCTTAAGCAAAGACGTATGGCACCAGACCATCGTCTAAATCGCAAAACCCGAACCCTCCACGAAATAGAGCAGCCTTTTGCTCTTAACCCAGCTTGCCTGAAGCACAAAGCGAGAGATCGGTTCGACAACGACAGGACGATATTCGACTTTGGCACGCGCGAGGCAATGCAATGCAGTTGAACAAACGAGCGAAGAAGCAGCGAACCAAGCTGAAGCACGCAGCAAAGAAACAGCAGGCCCGCAAGAAAAGAGCAACCAAGCGAGCCAACGCCAAACGCCGTGCCTTGATGGCTTTAATTGCAGTCGGAGGCTTGGGGACCGACGCTGCTTTCGCACAGGTTCCGACGGGAGCGGATGTTGTTGCGGGACAGGCAGCGATTTCGCAAGCGGGTAATGCACTTAACGTAAATGCATCAACCAACCGCGCGATTGTGAATTGGAACTCGTTCAATGTCGGCGCGGGCAAATCAGCTAACTTCAATTTGCCGAGTGCCAACTCGGCGATTCTGAACCGGGTGACAACGCAAAACATGCCGTCGACGATTGCTGGTTCGGTCAATTCCAATGGACACGTTTACCTGGTGAACCCGTCGGGCATCGTGGTGAATTCGTCCGGAATGGTGAACACCAACGGCTTCACTGCATCAACATTTGATGTTGCCAACGACGCGTTCATGGCAGGCGGCGCGTTGCACTTTTCAAACAACGGTTCCAATGCAGCGGTCGTCAACAAGGGAACAATTCAGACAGGAACCGGTGGCGCTCATTTGATTGCTAACGAGATCGCCAACCATGGAACCATTCGTTCCAACGGTGGAAACATCACGATGTCGGGTGGCGGGAGTGTGACGCTGGAGAACGGTGTTACCTACCTGCAGCCGACAATGGACACGCTTGCCGGTGGAGTTAGCCCAACCGCCGGATTGATTCAGAACACCGGTACCATTCGAGCGACAGGCGCGGCAACCAGCGGTGGCGAGGTATATCTGGTCAATCCGAAAGGAAGGATCCTGCATGACGGAACCATCAAGGCACAGCAGGTTGTCAGCACGGGAACGACCAAAGGCGGACATGTTCAACTGGAAGCTGACGACA
>JBGCDN010000799.1:0-3891 GCA_045105495.1 Planctomycetaceae bacterium | reverse complement strand
GTACCGGTTTCAGTGTCGAGATTCGTATCAACATGCAAACGGTCCTGAATCTGGATGGAGTAAGCTCCTGTGCTGCCCCCGTCGTCATCATCGAGCCCCACGTTCGGATCGTAAGAGTCATTGCGGAATGCCGACACGCCGACGAAGTAGGTCCCAGCATCCAGCGTTCGACCGATGAATGAATCACGCGCGAAGGCCCCCGTTTCCCCAGGTGCGTTAGCATCGTCGTTGCTGGCGAGCTGCTTGCCATCGGAATCAAACAGGCGAATGAAGGAATCGACTCCGGTGATCGGACGATCGATATCGATTTCGACGAACGAGCCATCGCGACCAACAACAAACTCAAACATGTCCACGTCGGTCTCAGTATCAATCTCCAGGCCGTCCACTTCGAGCGTACCATCGACAAACAGGTTTCCCAGACTGACCGCTTTGGCAAACGTATCATCCGGGTCCAGATTCACCTCCTCGAGGGTAATCGTGTAGAAGCCGGTCGAAGTTCCCTCTGTGTCGCCACTCCCGTCTTCGATGTCGTAGTTCTGATTACTCACACTGGAGACACCTACGTAGAACTCGCCCGTCTCAGGGAACGTAAACGTCAGTTCGGCATCACGATTTCCCCCAGAATTGTCATCGCCGGCGAGCTCGTTGCCGTTGTCGTCGAACACCCGAATAAACGCATCCAGCCCAAAATTGTTGGAAGTGTCGAAGTCACCATCGACTTCAAACTTAAAGCTCTGACCGCCAAGCGGAGTTACCAGAAACAGATCGACATCCGTGTTTGGGTTGATGAAGCCAGAGCCGGTTCCGAGGTTGTTCAAGTCCACCAGCGCTTCATCGATCTCGTCGTTGTTGTCACTGGCGGTGATGGTGTAGCCGCCGGTCGTGTTGCAACCACCGCTGGTGGAACCACTGGAATCAACGTTGGGGTCATAGTCTTCATTCCCACAGGAAGAAGCTCCCACGTAATACGTCCCCGAACCTCCATGGTCTCCAAAGTCGATCGACAGCTCTGAGTCGTTGCCGGGACCACCGTCGTCGTTGCTTTCCAGTTCGTCGCCGTCTTCGTTGAATACACGCAGGAATGGATCCAACCCACTTCCAGCGCCCTTGTTCAGTTCGAACACAAACTCCAGTTGGTCACCTGTCCCAAATACCTCAACCGCGTACAGATCGACATCTCCAAGCGGATTAATTGCCCCGGGAAGCGTCTGGCCTGGGAGCAGCGTTAGGTCAGTCTCACAGATCTGATCGTTCGGGTCGGCACCACCGGGAGTGCACAACAAACACCGATCCTCGACCGACTCAGCCGCTACGGACACATTGTGTCGATTGATTCGGCGACTCAAGGCACGCCTCTGTGGGCCGGACGGGCGAAGGTACTTGCTCAACAGATTAAATGTACGGTTGGTAGTGTTCTTCACGGCTCGACCCCAGTTTTCGGTTCAAATCAACTTGCTGAGGGCTCAGGCGTGGACCGCTCGGAAACTCCCTGGAGAAACCGGAAAAAACCGGGGCGACAATGAGATTCGCGTAGGGCCGCGACCAATCGAAGCTCAGTTCCGGCACGGCTGCCGATAAGTCGCCGCTTCGCGCTTCTCCATCTCGCCACTGGACGGACATCTCGGAAGCCAGACTTGTGGCGACATTCCAACGCAAACCAGCGTTTTCGCAAACTTTGGAGAAATTCGGAGATTCGCCAGGCACTCCCGGGCCGGTTCTCGCCTGACCTCTGGACGTAGAACAAGTTCCACGGAAAGACCAAGCCAATGCTGTTAGCTGCAATCAAGAAAACAGTCGCAAATTGCAGGACTTCAAACAGGCGTCGAAGACCACTGTCGTCGCCTTGTCATTCTGACACCCAGCAATTGGAAGAACGCACTTTGCTCGCCGGCAACGTACTAGCTTCTTTCGCTGGAGGAACACTGACCATCACAGGAAACAGCGCGAACAATTCGATTCGAATCCAAAGGGCCCCAATTGCGTCTCCGGCTATCCTTGTTGAGGGGCTCGATACCACCGTAAACGAACGTGTCTTCGACACCTTCCCACTGGATTCGATTGATGACTTTCGGGATCTCAAAATCGACATGCAGGGAGGCAACGATACGGTCTTTAACTTCCTGAGTGTGGGCCGCAACATGACGGTCGAAATGGGGCCGGGAGCAGACCAGCTGGAAAATCCGGTCGCCATTGGTGGCAACCTGAAGTTGGATTTGGGTTCATCCATTTCCGCTGCAAATGACCAGGCCACAATTGGAGGCTCTATCGGGGGTTCTGCGACAATTGTTGGTGGGGCCGGTGGTCAGGCGGTGACCCTGCAGGCCGACGTCAGCAAGAACGTGAAAGTCAATTTAGGTTCGTCGCGGGTCTCGGACCTGACGTCAGAGTTCATTGATCTCTTTGAAGTTGCTGAGGGAACTATCGGCGGATCGCTGACCGTGACAGGTTCTTCCGGTTCACAACGAGCGACCTTGACTGATGCGACTGTTAGAAAGAACGCAAAGTTCAATCTGGGCGACGACAGCGATGCCGTGGTTCTCATCGATCAGGATGGCCGGACAAACGTTCGGGGCAACGTGACGGCAAAGCTGGGCGACGGGCTCGATGGATTCATAATGGGTAACTTCCTCGCGGCATCAGCAAACCGAGTCGGCAAGAACCTTAAGATCGATATGGGATCGTCGCCGGGAACATCGTTCGCCGATATAGGAACCACTGAGGTGGCTTTGCTTGACGGTGAAGTTGGCGGGTCGGTCAGCGTGAAGGCTGGAGCCGGAAGCCAGATCGTTGGCTTCTCAGGTCTAACCGTCCAAAAGAACGCGACTGTCAAACTGGGGAATGGAGACGACTTGTTTCTGTCAGGACCTGACACTCAACCAACAATCCGTGGTCGGTTCACCGTCGATGGCGGTAATGGCAGCGACACCGTTCGGGATTTGTTCGTCCCATTTCGGGAAAACAACATTGAGACATTCGAATTCTGATCTCGCAACGGGCGCGGCACAACACGCTCTTCAGAGTGACATGTGGTGACGATCCGATAAGATGACGGGCCACTGATTATCGGACTCACCACATGGTTCCAAAAGAAATCTCTGTGCTGCTGCGATCAGCCCAGGAAGGAAACCAAACTGCCAGAGATAGCCTCTTCGCAGAACTGGTCACGCAACTGCGCGTCCATGCCAAAGGGCTGATGAAGAACGAACGTGCTGATCACACGCTACAGGCGACGGCTCTGGTAAACGAAGCATGTCTAAAGCTGATGCAGGAAGGCGTGGTCGATTCGGCTCAGAACCGCAGACAACTCTTCCACGCAGCAACCCGCGCGATGCGGCAGGTGCTTATTGATCATGCCAGATCAAAAGCAACGCAGAAACGAGGCGGCGACTACGCCAGGCAGCCCATCGACGTGATTCTGGATCAGTTTGAAAGCAAGCACAAACTGTCATTCCTCGACCTGGACGTCGCACTGGAACGCCTACAGCAGGAATCGCCTCGCGAATTCGAAACACTAAGCCTGCGTTTCTTCGCCGGTCTCACGATAGCCGAAACTGCGGAACTGCTGGGCTGTTCTGCCGGAACCGTCGAATCGGACTGGCGATTCGCGAGAGCCAAACTACTCGTCTGGCTTCAGGAAATCGCTTAGCAGGGCGAAAAAAAGTAGGACGCCTCTCCGAGGCGTGAATAAATTGGGGGACATGACGTTGGGTGGCCGGGGTTGGAGCGAGGAACGAGCGAAACCCCGGTGATTCCGGGGCTTCCTTCGCAGGCTCAGTCCAGCCCCGGCCACCCAATCTGGTTTATTCACAGCCCCTCCGAGGCGTGAAGAATCCTCAAAAAGACGACTCGGAAGAGTCGTCCTACAATCGATCTTCAACAGGCTGTTAA
>JBGCDN010000798.1:0-4929 GCA_045105495.1 Planctomycetaceae bacterium | reverse complement strand
CGACGAAAATTTGACCCGAAGACGCGTTTCATGCCTGCTCAAGAGCCCAACAATCCGGATCTGCAGAACTGCAGCTTCTCCAATTTGGTGGAACTGTACCGGCAGATGGTACGCGACGGCGAGGCGCCAGATGTCGAAACGCTGGTAGAAACACTGCCGCATCTCGAAGAACAGATTCGCAGTCAGCTGCCGCTCATCCGGCTCCTGGACAATGCACTCGGAGACGAAGCCAAAGACGCGCCGGACTTCCCAAGCATCGTGGCGGGTTGTGTTCTCAAAGAAGAAGTCGGACGCGGCGGGATGGGCGTCGTCTTCAAAGCACACCAGCCGGAGCTTGATCGAGACGTCGCGATAAAAATCATTCGACTCGACAGCGATGGCGCGAGTCGCACCCAGCGGTTCGAACTCGAACGTCACGCACTCGCGCGGCTCGATCACCCAAATGTCGTTCCAGCGTACTCGTTCACGCAGGACGAAAACTACGCCTACCTCGTGATGAAACTCGTGCGAGGCTATGGCCTGAATCAGTTGATCGCGGGTGAAGGTGGCCCAGCGATCAGGTCGTTGTACGATGAACTCACGAAGGACTGGACTCGGTTCGCAAGTCTCGCTGCGGATGTCGCGTCGGGACTGGCTCATGCCCATGAGTACGGATTGATTCACCGGGATATGAAGCCGGGCAACCTGCTGCTGGATGATCAGGGCAAAGTCTGGATTGGCGACTTCGGCCTGGCCAAGATGCTGGAAGGCTCGAACCTAAGTCTCACAGGCGACGTTGTCGGCACGCCCCGATACATGGCTCCCGAGCAACTCCACGGCAGCGCCGACGCTCGGTCCGATGTGTACTCGCTTGGGCTGACGCTGTACGAACTTGCCACAGGCCAAAGCGCTCGTGGGGCGAAATGGCAACCCACACTGGACTCAAACGCGGTTCCTCAGATCGAACCGATCCGAAACATCAATCCGTACATGCCGCGTGAACTGGCTGATGTCATCATGAAGGCTTGTCACTTCATACCGGACGAACGCTATCAGTCGGCCAAAGAACTGGAACTCATCCTTCGTCGTTTTGTCAGCGGACAGACGCCCGATCGCCGGCGCAACCGCCTGCCTGACGCAGCCTATCGGAAGGCCTTTCGATTCAAAGCGGCTCTTTCTGTTGCGTCTTGTGTTCTGATGTTGGCCTGGGCAGGACAGCTTTTTCGTTCGGCTGAGATGGACCTTGGAGAGACGCCGGCAGCGAACTGGGCCCTGGTGGATGCCTCACCGCCGGGCAAACCTGAGGCGAACAGTAAAGAACCAGATACGAGCACCGTGCAAGTGAGGTACGACGCAGAATGAAATCAGCACAAGCATCTATGAACTCAATTCCGGAAGACGACGTGCTGAATCGGTCCGCCGTGTCCCGATTGCGGGTCGCCGGACAAGATGAACTCTGTCGGCAGTTCATGCAATTGCGTCCCAGCATCCGCGGTATGATTGCGTCGCGGATTCATGGAAAGTTGCTGTCTCGGTTGGACGCGTCTGACGTTGTTCAGGAAACATTCATTCGAGCAAGCCGCGCGCTGCATGCGTATTTGGAGGATCCACGGATCCATCCGACCATCTGGCTTCGAACGCTTGGCAAGCAGGTCATGGCAGAGACGGTTCGAAAGCAGTACCGGTTGAAGCGGTCGCCTCAGCTTGAAGAAGCCAGCTTGAATGCGGATGAGATTGTGACGTTCCTCGCTGACTCTCTGGAGTCCGTGGGGCAGTCAATTCAGCGAGCTGAACTTGTGGGCCAGGTGCAGGTGTTGCTTGAGCAGATCTCAACCACCGACCGCGAGCTACTGGAAATGCGGCACGCTGATGGGTTCTCTTTTCAGGAAATCGCGGACATGCTGGATATCAATGTCGCAGCCGCGAAGAAGCGTTACTATCGATCGCTGGAGCGGTTCCGTAAGCAAGTGGATGCGGATCCAAAGCTGGAGGCGCCTTCGTAACGGCGACGGACCACCCACACTGTTTATGAGACGCGCGGCCTGATGGACACGCCGTTAAACAGGTCTGCTATCAATCCGCAAAGCCTGCCTAGATTGCCGGCGTGGCCTAATTCGGATCACTGGCGCTGTCTGCCTTTCCCGAATGGGCTGTCCGCGGCTTGGTGGGATCTTGCGGGTTGTTCCAACTGTATGTGGCTACACGGGCCTCGTGTTCCGATCCGAACTCTGACCCGCCACGTTGCGCGCGGTCGGTACGCACCCGAATCGGCAAACGAGCGTGGGAACCAAGAAGCAGATGAATCAGCCAGGCACTCCACTTCGTTTTCTCAGTTCAGCAGTGATTATGCTGCTGATCGCGGGATGCAATTCCCATTTGAAGTGCGAGGGCCTCATGGCTGGCCCGGATTACATCACTCCAGATGCCAGCACCGCAGAGAACTGGATCGAGTTCAACAACCCAGCCGTAATCAGCCACGCCCACGCGGTTTCGGATGACGAATGGTGGCTGGCTTTCGGCGATGCAGATATTCCACGTTTCGTCCAGGCCGCAAATGCGCAGAACCTGACTGTGCAGGCAGCACTGCTTCGGGTTCAGGAACAGCACTACCGCCGTGCGGTTGCCGTGGGAAACTTGTTGCCGCAGGGGCAGGAGTTCTTCGCTGAATACCAGCGACAGCAATTTAGTGAGAACGGAAACCAGTTCGGATTTCCCGCACCGGGGAACTCATTCAGTCTCTATCAGGCGGGCTTCAACGCGAGTTGGGAACTCGATCTGTTCGGACGGCTACGCCGGACTGCCGAAGCCGCATCTGCGAAACTCGATGCCACCATCGAAGACGAACGCGACCTGCGGTTGTGTCTGACGGCGGATGTGGTCGCAGCGTACGCTGAGATCCGCGTATTCCAGGAACGACTGCGATACGCTCACGAACAGATAGCGGCGCAGGAAGAGACGCTGCGGATCGCAACGGCAAAGTTCGACAAGGGTGCGACATCGAATCTGGACGTCAGCCAGGCTACGGCAACGCTGGCAGTCATCAAGGCGACGACGCCGGAACTGCAGACTGGTCTGCGTGAAGCAAACAATCGTTTGTGTTTGCTGTTGGGACGCCCGCCGCAGGATCTAACGATGAGCCTGGCTCCATCGTCGATTCCGTTGACACCGGAATCGATCGTCGTTGGTGTTCCTCGCGACCTGATTCGTCGTCGTCCGGACATTCGTCGGGCGGAGCGAGCCATCGCGGCTGAGAGCGCGCTGATCGGTGTTGCAAAGGCAGACTTGTTCCCCACATTCTCGCTGCGAGGAACCATCAATTGGCAATCGTTTGTGTTCCCGGATCTGTTTTCGACAGCCAGTAATGCTGGCGCGATTATCCCGGGGGTTCGTTGGGACGTGCTGAACTATGGGCGAATCAAGAACCGTATTAGCGCTCAGGAAACGCGGTTCGAGGAAGCGGTAGTCAATTACCGACAGGTGGTGTTGGGAGCCAACACTGAAGTTGAGAATACTCTGAACGCGTACCTGCGGAAGAAGGAGCAGGTTGAATTCGTCAGGAATGCCGCGAAGGCAACACGAGAGGCTTTGGACACCGGCAGCAGGCAATACAAAGCCGGGGCGATTGAGTTCGATCGTGTCAACAACCTGAGAAAGCAGCTTGTGACTCAGCTGGATTCTGTTGCGGTTGAAGAAGGTAAAGCCGTTCTGCTGCTCGTGCAGTTGTACAAGGCACTCGGGGGTGGCTGGACGGTGAGCTGCAACAGCTCGATCGAATTCAGTGTTGCGCCTGTAATGCAGGGGACTGCGGCAGAGTCCTTCCATCTGCAGCCAACTGGACCAGTCCCACCAGCACTGCCGAATGGTGGCACCGGCCCCCAATTGATTCCGCAGCTAGATCAGATACCAGTCCCACCGGAGCCTGGGCTCTCAGAACCTGTGCCGTTCTCAATCCCACCGGCCAATCACGGAGCGGGCATGTCGAGTAAGCCCATCCACATTCTACCTGATCGGTCTGCGGGCGAGTCGGTTCAGCAAGTTGGGACCGTTGAGAAGAGTGTGCCGCAACCTCGCTCCGGTCCGGACGCTCCAAGGCGACAGACACCGTGGGGAACCGGATAGCCACAGTTGAGGTGAGTCGAACTGGCCAGCTGGACTCGTTGTTCGGATGAACCGGATTCCCTGACTTCGTCTCGCGGCCGCCTCAACTGCCGTGCGTCAGAACGATGTCCACGGCCCCGATCGCGGATTGTCGGACAACTCTTGTTCACCCGGTGTTCAGGGTGCGTGCGGACACGCGGCCCGACGCGGGCGGCCAGTCCAGGCGCGATAGTCCGCGCATCGGATTCAAACTGAACGTTCTGGCGTTCGGCCTTCTCCGACGTGTGACCAGCTGGACATCGACAGGCCAGGCCCCCTTTCGGACGTTTCGGCGGACGGATTCGCAAACAAACTCGGGTTAGGGTGTCTCCGATAAGCCTGTGGCTGGCGAACTCATTTCAGGGCCTAGCGCTCGTTGCACACCCCGACCATGTCGGGTCCGAGCCGAGCAGTTTCCATTCGGCGTTTCACGAGTTTTGTCATGTCATCTTCACAAACCGAAGGTTCGGGTTCCCGTACCCCTATTGCCATTACTGGCCTTGGCTGTTGGTACCCGGGTGCCCAGACTCCGCTTGAGCTATGGGAGAACGTTCTCTCGAGGCGGTTGGAGTTTCGGTCGATCCCGGATTGCCGGTTGCCGCTGGCGGATTATTGCGATCCTTCGGGTGAAGATATCGACAAGCTGTACGCCAAGCGTGTGGCCATGATGGATGGGTTTGAGTTCGACTGGGTCGGACACAGAATTCCGAAGTCGATGTTTGAGAGCACGGACATCGTCCATTGGCTGTCGCTTGAGATTGCTTCCAAGGCGCTGGAAGACGCTGGGTATACAAAAGACACACTCGACAAGGA
>JBGCDN010000797.1:0-4445 GCA_045105495.1 Planctomycetaceae bacterium | reverse complement strand
GAATCGATAGTCATCGTTTGTAGTGGACCAGGCGACGAGTCCTCGAACCGGGCAGCGCATCCGATTACTACCGCCTCGCATTCGACTCTCGTGGTCCCAACTCAAACACCGCGGCTTCTACTCGCGGTAGTTGAACGTCAGCGGAGCGTCGATGTCAGCTCGCAGGCTCTGGTGTACGGGGCAGTGTCCCGCAGCCTTTTCAATCGCGCCGCGATGGCGTTCTTCCAGTGCGATTGGAACAGTGATCGTGACCGGCAGCCGAACAATGCGGCGCGGTGTGTCGGTTGACATGTGCTTTTCGACGTGGACCTGCATTCCCGTGAGATCAATGTCGTGGCGATCAGCGTAGATTCCCATGATGGTCGCAACACACGAACCAAGAGCTGTTGCGACAAGGTCGGTCGGTGAGAACGATTCGCCGCGGCCATGGTTGTCGACAGGAGCGTCTGTGGCGAGCTTGCAATTGCTCGGACCATGCGTGGCTTCGCAGCGCAGTTGTCCTTGATATTCGATATTGATTTCGACCATCGTTTTCTCCTGTGTTCAAGTTTGTCTGAACTGGGACGATACAGCTTCGTACCGCGTGGCTCTACCGACTGTTAGACTCATCGGATCTCTGTTTTTGAAATGCTGTTGTTTGGGGTTCACGAGGCATCTTTTTCATCGCTGAATCGCCAGGCTTAAGGAGTTTGCCATACCAGTTCGTAAC
This sequence comes from Planctomycetaceae bacterium, assembly GCA_045105495.1. Classification (GTDB taxonomy): domain Bacteria; phylum Planctomycetota; class Planctomycetia; order Planctomycetales; family Planctomycetaceae; genus CAYNWT01. The sequence continues at coordinate 3,736 of JBGCDN010000797.1, read as the reverse complement.
GAGTTTCGTCATCAGCAATATCCAACGACGCCAGCGATTCGTCCGCAGCGGCAGAAGCTCCGTGTCAAAGACGGGCAGGATGTCGATTTCACTCGGCTTCATACAGATCACGAAATTCACCATGTTCTGCTTGTGCATGGCACGTTTCTTGGTGATGACCCGATTGGTGTCGGCGAGATTCTTCGGCGTGTTGGTGATAGTGCTGGGCTGTTGAAGAAGTCTCTGTACTCCCTGGCTGACCACATTGCCGAGGCCACGCAAAAAGCGACGGCTTCTGTAGCCAAGGATGTTGCAAACTATTGCGACGCTTACAGAGAAGCATTTCAAGCGTTGGTTGGCCAGGACCCTTTGGTCAAGTTGATGGAACCATCGTGGTCTAGTCAGAATCACCACGTCGCCCGAGCCGATCTCGCTGTGCGATTGTTGGTTCAGCTGGTTGAAATGAATGCGTCAGAAAACCAGCGCGTGCTGCTTTGGGGGCACTCGCATGCGGGCAACGGATTCGCAATTTTAAGCAACTTGCTAGCGAACCATCGTGAGACGGTCGAGCAGTTCTTTGAGGCAGCCGGTGATCAGGGATCGCATTGGCGCGAGGCGCGGCGGATATTGGCAGAGGTCCCCGGCCCGCATCCAGTGGCAAAGTCGATCGACATTGTCGCCTTTGGAACACCGGTCCGGTACGGCTGGGATCCGAGCGGGTATCGAAAACTGATTCACGTCTTGCACGACCGTGAGCCAAAGTCAGAACGTCCAAGTCGAACTCAGCCTTTGTTTCCTCCGCACGGAATTCGAGACATGGTGTCAGCGAAGTACGGCGATTGGGTTCAGGCATTCGCAGTTGCCGGGACTGATGTTCCCACCGGCATGTCGTTGAACACACACAAACGACTTGGTGAGATACTGACCAGGAATTTGGAAGAACCCAAGCATGGTCCGGACACGCGATTCATCAGGCCAGCCAACATTCGCGATGTTTGCGCGAGGTGGAAGACGGGTACGCGATGCCATGCTGATGGTGTGAACCTACTAGTGGACTACCAACCGTGTGGCCGAAAAGCTGCGATTGGTCAGCCGGTCGAGCAGGCCGTCTTTGGTCATGGCGTCGCGACAACAGTGGAATGGTTGGCGTCGCACCTCGCACTTGTGCTGAGATCGCTCAGCGAGAGATAGGAAGCTACGGCATGAAGTTTCGAACCAATCCAGGGATTCCCAGTGCGGATGAATACGCGGAATATTACGGTCAGTATCTGAAGTTCGCCGGTGACGAAACGGATATTGCTGACGTCCTGGCAGAACAAGTGAAGGCTCTTAAGGAGCTTGTCGCGAATCATCCGACGCAGCTGCAACAGGTTCACTCGCCCTACACGTGGAGCGTTACGCAGGCCGTCGGCCATTTGTGTGATCAGGAACGAGTTTTCGGCAACCGCGCGGCCCGGTTTGCTGCGGGAGATCTAACATCCTTGCCGGGCTACGACCAGGCAGTCATGGGGAATGGCGGCGGTTACGAACGATGTGAGCCAGGCTGCGTTGTCGAAGAGTTCGAGAACCTGCGTCGCGCCAATCAACTTCTGTTTGCTCGGTTGGACGAAGAGCAGTGGGGGAGACGTGGCTTGTGTGACGAACGTCTGCTGAGTGTACGAGCCATCGCGTATCTGCTGGCCGGACATTTTCGATACCACTTTGCGATCTTTCAGCAGCGACTCCAACCAGCGTGAAACGGCGTTGCCGATCTTGTGCTTCTCTGCCATTGCAAAAAGTCCGACCAGAAACTGATCGGACTTTGTGTATCGCAGATACTTTTCGTTTCTTACAGAACGCTTACGCTCTTTGCAGTAACCCAGGCAAACTTTCCGTCCCGCTTGATGACTTCACCGTTCACGCGGACCTGTTGGCCGCCGAATCGGCCTTTGTAAATTGAAGGCCAACGGCGATGGGCGTCTTCGATGACGAAGATTGTTCCGTCTTGTCCGGAAACGGCGAGTCCCAGTTCGTTTGGAGCACCAATTGGCTTCACGCCATATTCGCATCCGGCACAACTTGTCTTGCCTGTGAAGGTGAGGCTAGCTGTCTTCATCTTCTGGCTGGCAACCAATGTTTTGTCTGCAAATCGAGCTGGCTCTTTCACGAACATCTGCCGTTCACGATCTGAAGGGAAGAGGTATCGGAAGCCATTGTGAATGGCAGTGAATTTCGCGTTGCCTGGGACTTCCTTCTTCGCCATCACTTTGCAGACTGAGCACAGTCCTCTGCAGGCAAGGTCGGTGTTTTTGAACTTGGCAGGATTTTTGGTGAAGACCTGTTTTTCCTTGTCACTCGGGAACAGGTACAACCGGCCCTGATGCAAGGCAGAGTGACGAATGTTGCCAGGGACTCGCTTCTTGGCCATCGCGTAGCAGGCGATGCAGTCGCCGTTCATTGCTGGGACATAGGCTTCCGGGCTCTTAAGGAACTCCTTCTTCGGGCCTTCGCCAGGGAAGTAGTATGTCACACCATCATAAGTTGCCTGATGTTCCTTCGTGCCCTTCATCCACTTCTTCATTTTGATGACACAAACGGGACAGTAGCCTTCGAGTCCGAGTTTCGTCTTCTGCATCATTGGCTTCGGAAGCATTGGAGCTGCGTGCTCCTGTGCCTGGATCGCCGGTGCGATTGAAACGACGAACAACAGGATGGAGGCCTTGAATAGAGCGCTTGATGTGATAGTCACTGCAATTTCCTTTGTCTGATTTCCATGTTGGGCAACCTTAGTGATTGCCTGTGCGGATACGACGCGGGCTCTAAGTCAGCGCTTACGAGCACTTACGAAGGGAAATCGTTTTTTTGTAGAGGTGGTCCCAAGCCGGTGACCTGTCTCACAAGCAGACAACTAACTGTGAGAAGCGTTGCAGTTGGTTCGACAAGATCGATTCGCTTATCGGCGAAGAATGCCTGTGAACGCGGTTGGAATCGCGATGCGGATCTGTGAGAGGTCGGGCGCTGGCCTGTGCTTAGGCAGATTTATCGCTTGGCGATGGTGGGGCCTCAGCAGCTTCCTGCTTGGAGAGTTCGCTCTTCTCAACTGAGCTGGAGGCGGCTGGTTGGGACCCATCCTTGGGTGGCTTGGGCTTGAAGTACTTACGAGCTTCGTTCACCGCAGTTCGTCTTGTTGTGAAACGAACAGCCAACGACAGCAGATAATCACGCCATCGTGGTATGACGTACTGCTTCCGTTTCTCCAATGCTTTGATGGCCCGCTTGACGACTTTCGCAGGTGGTTGAGACGAGTGCTTCGCCAGCCAGTTTGGAATGCCGGCCGTCGTGAAAAACTCGGTATCGGTGACGCCGGGACACAAACCAAGCACCGTTACCCCGCGATCTCGCACTTCGGCCCACAGTGCTTCGCTGAAATGCAGGACGTACGATTTGCTGGCCGCGTAAGCTGCCATGTACGCAACCGGTTGAAATGCTGCGAGCGATGACACGTTGATGACAGCTCCATGTCGTCTCTTCAACATGTCCGGCAAAACGGCGTACGTCAGGTCTGTCAGCGTTGCGATGTTCAGTTCGACCAGCCGCCGGATTCGGTTCGGATCAGTGTGTTCAACATCTCCGACGTGTGCAAAGCCTGCATTGTTGACCAGCAGTTCGACCTGCAGTCCACGTTCTGCGATTTGCTGCATTAGCCATCGGGCTTGCCCAGGTTCGGCCAGGTCGCATGGAATGATTTCGGTGCGGCAGCCGTGTCGAGTGTGCAGTT
>JBGCDN010000796.1:0-2783 GCA_045105495.1 Planctomycetaceae bacterium | reverse complement strand
CTTGCCGGCATTCCAACCATCGTCTACGGATTCTTCGCGCTGCGGTTCATTACACCGATGATCTTGCAGCCAGTGTTTCGAGATCTGCTGGGATTCAATGTCGGACTCTTCAACGCGTTAAGTGCCGGAATCGTTGTCGGGATCATGATTATCCCGATGGTCTCATCGCTGAGTGAAGATGTCCTGCGTGCGGTTCCCCGGAGCCTTAGAGAAGCTGCTTACGCTCTTGGGGCGACAAAGCTTGATGTGTCTTTAAGAGTCGTAGTTCCTGCGGCTCTTTCAGGAATCATTGCGGCGTTCCTGCTAGCCATCTCACGAGCCATCGGCGAAACGATGGCTGTCACGCTTGCCGGTGGACAGCGACCAAACCTGACCATGAATGTTTTTGAAAGCATTCAAACGATGACATCGTTCATCGTGAATATTACCTCAGGCGATGTCACAGGCGTCGCTATGAATAGTCTGTACGCCGTTGGGCTGACACTCTTCCTGATGACGCTGGTGATGAACATTCTCTCGCAGTTCATTCTGCGTCGGTTCCGGGAGGTTTATCAGTGAGCCTGATGAAAAGTCTTGGAACCGATCCACAGCTTACGAAACGCCATCGTATTTCGAGGGTGTTCGAGTGGACTTGCCGCATTAGCACATGGGCTGGAATGCTCATCCTGGTGGTACTGCTTATTAGTGTCGCCGCTCGAGTGAACCACCCGGGGTCGCTGTCGGCTTTTGTCGATGGCACGACACCTGACGAAGCCAGCCTGCAAAGCGTTCAGGACGTGCTTCTCGCTCACCCGTCTGTCAAAGCGGTCAAACGTGATGTCGATCAAAGCGGCAACGTAAGCTACTTCATGGAAGTCGGCGAACGCCCACTTAATGACGAAGGGCACCCAAAGCGTTACGAAGACATTCGTTTCGAACTGATGGATTCAACAGCCTCTGTCGATGTGCCTTTGACACTGGATTCAAGCGAACCGATTCAGGGCTGGGACTGGGGCTTCCTCACCAGATACCCGTCTCCGCTTGAACCCGAGCGAGCCGGTATTCTGCCAGGAATTTGGGGCAGTGTCTGGCTGGTTTCAATCACCGCTCTCATTGCTGTCCCGCTAGGGATTGGAGCCGCAGTCTATTTGGAAGAATACGCCGGAGAGACTTGGGTCACTCGCATGATCAAGTTGAACCTTGCGAACCTCGCCGGTGTTCCTTCGATTGTGTACGGGATACTTGGCTTCGCTGTCTTCGTCCGGTTCTTTGGCAAACGCCTGATGGCTGGAGGCATCCAACTAATGCCACTCGGTTCAACGGTTCTCGCCGGAGCCTTCACCCTGGCACTCTTGATTCTGCCAGTAATCATTGTCGCGACACAAGAAGCTCTGAGAGCAATCCCCCAATCCATCCGCAGCGCATCGATCGCGCTTGGGGCGACAAAATGGCAGACGATTCGGCATCAGATTCTTCCCGCAGGGTTGCCTGGTATTGCGACAGGTGTGATTCTGGCGTTATCGCGAGCCATCGGAGAAACAGCACCAATCGTTGTGATTGGAGTGTTGTCGTTCACGAACTCAACTCCCGGTGGTATCGAGAGTCCGGTTGACCTTGTAAAAAAACCGGGAAGCATCACCGAAGTGCCGTTCGACAATTTCACTACGATACCCATTCAGATTTACAACTGGGTTCCGAAAGCGCAGCCGGAATTCGCAGCTCAGGCTGCACGGGCCATTCTGGTGCTGCTGTTTGTTTTACTCTGTGTCAACAGCATCGCGATCTACGTGCGAAACCGATATCAAAAGAACCTCAAATGGTGACCCCAGTGTCCGAGCCAAAGACTCCGGAATCAGGAACCGCACGACCAACGGTTGCTGCTGCAGCAAACGAACCAACCACCGACCGCGCGACGTGCATTGAGACGCGGATGCTCAACTTCTTCTATGGAACCAATCAGGTTCTGTTCGACATTTCGATGAAGGTGCCTGAGAAATCGGTAACGGCTCTTATTGGCCCATCCGGATGTGGGAAGAGCACATTCCTTCGAACCCTCAATCGGATGAATGATCTGATTGAAGGAACCAAACACACCGGGGATGTACTTCTACGTGAAGAAGACATTTTCGATCCTGCGATCGACGTCGTCTTGCTGCGTAAGCATGTTGGAATGGTCTTCCAAAAGTCGACACCGTTCCCAAAGTCCATCTTCGACAACGTTGCATACGGCCCACGCATTGGTGGCCTGCGAGACAAGACGAAACTGCAGGAAATCGTCGAATCGTCTCTGCAGAAAGCCGCACTCTGGAGCGAAGTAAAAGATCGCCTTACTGATTCTGCTCTCGCACTCTCAGGCGGTCAGCAACAACGACTTTGCATCGCTCGAACGTTGGCTACGAATCCGGAAGTCATCCTCATGGATGAACCGGCTTCCGCCCTTGACCCCGCTTCCACCGCGAGGATTGAAGACCTCATCTTCGAACTCAGACGCAACTACACGATCGTCATCGTGACCCACAACATGCAGCAAGCGGCCCGCGTCAGCCAGCAAACCGCGTTCTTCTTCGAAGGCGTCCTCATCGAGACCGGCGCGACGCGTGAGTTGTTTCAGAACCCAAAAGAAAAGAAGACCGAAGACTACATTACCGGACGATTTGGCTAGAGCCGTGACCTCAACGGAGTCGCTCCGTAGTAGCAACGGAGCGACTTTGTTCTTGCATGAGTTTCGTCGACTCGTTTTCTCCGGTGGGCGATCTACACATCGCGATCAATTGAAATTCAACATCCCGCGCGTGTCCCCTTCG
>JBGCDN010000795.1:0-15896 GCA_045105495.1 Planctomycetaceae bacterium | reverse complement strand
GACCGGCGGGTTCTGGTGTGAAGTGGGCGAATCAAGTTTGATGCGTTTATTCTGCACTGGTCAGGCCGACAACAGGCAAGACGCAGTTAAGCCGGCTGCTTCCATTCGGCTGCCTCTTTCAGCTTTGAGTGAACGATGAGTTCGGGTAGCCCTAACCCTGATGCAACAACCGACCAGTCGACAAACGCCGACGCAGAGACGACCGCTGCAGCAGGACAGGAGCAGGCCGCTCCGCCTACTCCGGAAAGCACTGCGCCACCAGTGGCAGTGCCCCCGGAGCCTGGGGTTGTAACGCCGCCTGTTGGCCCGGCCAGCCCGGCGGAGCCTGAAGAAGCTCCGGCACCAGAGAAGAAAGAGCCGTTGAGGCCACGCGTTGCTCTCAACCCCGTAAAAGATCCGGGACAGCTACGAGCCGTAGGTTCTGTGGACGCAGTGGAACAGCCTGAATTGGTTCCCGCTGCGGGCGAATCGCCCCGCCCTGTTCCAATGATGCCGACAGGTCCCGTTGAGATCCCCGATGTCGACGATCTGGATGCAGAAATCGCTGCTCAGGTGGAAGCAGCTCTTGCGACCGGAGCTCAACCGCAAACCTCTTTGCCAACTGTGACTGACGGCGAAATTTCAGCGGAAGGTGGACTGGACGAAACCGGACTCCCGGTTGAAGGCACTCGGCTCAGCGGTACCGTTCAATCGATACATGAGGACAATGTCTTCCTCGATGTCGCTCTTCGCATCTCGGCGGTTGTTCCGCTTCGGCAGTTTGAAGACGGCAAGAAGCCAGCCGTCGGTGACACTGTTGAGGTGACCGTCGAAGGTACAGACTCGGATGAGAGTTTGATTCTGACCAATCTACCTAGTGGCGCTCGTCGGATAGCGGGCAATTGGGACGACCTCGCACAGGGACAAACTGTTGAGTGTCTTGTGACGAAGACAAACAAAGGTGGCTTGGAAGTCACGGTCAGCAATCTCCGAGGGTTCCTTCCAGCGAGTCAGATTGACCTCGCATACGTCGAGGACATGGAAGTTTACATTGGCCAAAAACTTCGCGTTCAGGTCACAGAGGTCAACAAGAAAAAGAAGAACCTCGTTCTTAGTCGCAGAGTCTTGTTGCAGGCCGAACGCGACGCGGAGGCCGGGACGTTCTGGGAGACGCTCAACGTTGGCGACACCCATACTGGTACGGTGAAGACTCTCAAAGACTATGGTGCGTTCATCAACATTGGGCCAGTCGATGGTTTCCTTCACATTGGTGAAATCAGTTGGTCGCGTGTTTCGCACCCTCGTGAAGTTCTTAGCGAAGGCCAAACCGTCGAAGTGAAAGTCATTAAGATCGATAAGGAGAAGAACCGAATCGGTCTTGGTATGCGTCAGCTCTCACAAAATCCATGGCTCGTCGCGACTGAAAAGTACGCTGCGGACCGAGTTGTCACTGGTACCGTCACAAGGATTACCGAATTCGGTGCCTTCGTGCAGCTGGAAGCCGGTATCGAGGGTCTTGTCCACATTAGCGAACTGGCGTGGAAACGGGTTAGAACCGTATCTGACGTGCTCGCTGTTGGTCAGACACACGAGTTCAAGGTGCTGGAAGTCGACGCCAATCGCAAACGGATCAGCCTCTCGCTGAAGCAGACCTTAGCGAAGCCCGAAGTACCGAAGTCGGAAGTACAGGAAGAAGCACCAGCCCCAAGACGCGCGCCACGCACTGATCTGCGGGGAGGTACGGGTGGTGGTGCTGGCGGGGGCTTGTTTGGAAACCCGTCCGACTTCACCTAAAGAGCCGCCGTGAATCTCGTTCGAGCACTCTTGGTGGCATCCTTGGGCCGGACTTGTGATGTCAGGGTTTTCCTTTCTCGCTCCGGCCGGGCCTGACGTGTAGCCGCTTGAAATCTTCAACACAACGGTCCATTCGATATGACTTCAACGCTCCGCAGTCTGTGTTTCCTTGTACTGCTGCCGATTGTGGTACTCGGCCAGGCAGATGACGGTCGCTTCACACTGCAGGACTATTTGCGAGGTTCTGTCACGCCCGAGCGAGCATGGTGGGATGTTCTTCACTACCGATTGTCCCTTGAGGTCTTCCCTGAAGAGAAAAGAATCAGTGGCTCTAACGAAGTCACTTTCAAGGTGCTGCGTCCGGCCCGTCGGATGCAGATCGACTTGCAGACGCCGCTTGAGATCACTCGCGTAACTCGAGGGGACGAAGAACTTAAGTTCGAGCGAGAAGGCAACGTGTATTGGATCACGCTTGCGAAGCTACCTCAGCGAGGGAGCGAACATCGCATTCTGATCGAATACTCAGGTGTTCCAACCGAAAGCAAGCGTCCTCCATGGAGTGGTGGGCTGACCTGGACCAAAGACGACAATGGTAAGCACTTCATTGCCACGACCTGTCAGGGTATCGGAGCAAGTATCTGGTGGCCGAATAAGGATCACTGCTACGACGAACCGGATCGGGGAATGGATATTGTCGTCACGGTTCCCGACGATCTATCTGCGGTGTCCAACGGTCGATTGGTTAAGACCGAAGACAAGCCGGAGTCACGCAAGACGTTTCATTGGCGGGTAACGAACCCGATCAATAACTATGCCGTCAACTTGAACGTCGGCGATTACATCCATCTCTCGGACAAGTACGAAGGCGAGAAAGGTCCGTTGGATGTTGAGTATTGGGTGTTACGCGGCCAGAGAGAACTGGCGGAGAAACACTTTCGCGAAGCTCCGCGAACCCTTGAAGCGTTCGAGTACTGGTTCGGGCCGTACCCGTTCTACGAAGACAGCTACAAGCTGGTTGTTGTTCCATACCTGGGGATGGAACACCAAAGCTCGGTGACTTACGGGAACGGTTTTCAAAACGGGTACCGAGGTCGTGATCTCAGCAAGACAGGCGTTGGTCTTAAGTTCGACTTCATCATCGTGCACGAGAGCGGTCACGAGTGGTTTGGAAACAATATTACGGCCAAAGATATCGCGGACATGTGGGTTCACGAGGGCTTTACAAACTACTCCGAGAACCTTTTTGTGAACTACCACTTCACAAAGAAAGAGGCAGAAGACTACGTCATTGGTTGTCGCGATTTAGTGTCTAATAAGACGCCGATCATTGGCGTTTACAACGTCAACAAATCCGGTTCAGGTGACATGTACTACAAAGGTGGCAACATGTTGCACACCATCCGCAATGTCATCGACGACGACGACAAGTGGCGACGCATTTTGCGAGGGCTGAATTCACAGTTTCGCCATCAGACGGTAACGACTCAGCAGATCGAAGATTATGTAAGTCAAGAAGCCGGTATCGATCTAAGCTCGGTCTTCGATCAGTACTTGCGAACAACGATGATTCCGACGCTCAAGTACGGTATCGAGGGAAGCAGTGTTCGTTTTCACTTCGAAAACGTCGTTGAGAATTTCCGCGTTCGAGTCCGCGTGTCAATCGACGGAAATACACGCTGGATTACGCCGACGACGAAGCCGGTGACGATCAAGTTGGCCACTCCGCCGAAGCAGATAGAGCTCGATCGAAACTTCTACATGAACCTTGATGAGGCCGCTTAGTTGGGACGAACTTGCTGGTTCGTTCTCGCACGGTCCGGTTCAGGTCCCCATCCTCCGTTGCGTCGCTTCCTGCAATCGCTTCCATTTCCTGCAAGCGACGCGTTGCTTTGTTCCTGTGGTACGGCTCCAGGCGAAGGTCGCTGGCGCGGATGGTCGTGAGTGGTCAAACAGCCCTCTCGATTTCGTCGTAAGCACACCGTTGGTTGTTCGCCCATCCGCATTTCGTGTTTGATTGCTTAGTGAAATTGAGCAATAGCCAAATAGCCGTTGACGAGTTGGTTCGAGCCACCAAGAATCCTGACATAGGCCTCTCTACACACAACGTAACCTGACGGTGAAAGAATGTTGAAACTACGTAACTCTCTTTTTGGGCTGGGACTCGCGTTTGTCTCGCTTGGTTTCGTCGGATGTGCTGACGAGAAAGGTGAAGACTTCACTCCGTATGAAGACGCTGCGGAAAGCGATGGGTCACACGGCGGTCACAGTCACGCCCATGAAGAAGGGCCTCATGGCGGAAAAATCCTCGAACTGGCAGACGATCATTCTGTGCACGGCGAGCTTTGCCTGAATGAAGATGGCAAGTCCATGACGTTCTACGTCCTCGGTGGCGATCTGAAGACTCCGAAGCCAGCCGAAAGCATCAAGTTCGAAATTGAAGAAGAAGCCGACGAGAAAGTTCTTCCCTCAACGCCCAGCCCGCTTGAGGGTGAAGAGGATGGCAAGTGCTCGCGATTCACAATCGATGCTAGCAGCCTTGGTAGTCTGGACCTCGATCACATGGAAGCTCATGTGCACGTGATGATTGACGGAACGGAATTCGAAGGTGGACTGGAGCATGACCATGACCACGGAGATCATGGCGACCACGATGGTCATGGACACGACGAAGGTGGTGACGACCCCAAAGATGGACACGACGATCACGCCGGTCACGATCACGATAAAGAGGGGCATGACCACAAAGAGGGTGAGCACGCAGACAAGTAGGTCTGTACTTACCAACCGCTCCGCAAAAGGATTCGTCAGCGCATGAAACTGCGATACCTCGCGATCCCATTTGTCTTACTCTTCGCCGCTGGCGCTATGCCAGTGGCGTTGTTGTTTGCGCCCGAACCCGCATCGCAGCGCCGAGTCATTCCAGTTTTTAGCGTGAAAGTTGTCGCGAAGTACCCGCACGATTCTCAGGCATTTACACAGGGGCTTGTGGTCGATGGAGACCTGCTGATTGAAGGCACGGGGCAGCTTGGTGAATCGACGTTACGCGAGGTCCATTTGAAGACAGGCAAGGTCAAGCGGCGGGTGAAGTTGGCTGATCAGGTGTTCGGCGAAGGCGTTACGGTCCTCAACGGCAAGATTTATCAACTCACATGGAAGCACAACATTGCCTATGTCTACGACCGGGCGACGATGAAGTATGAGAAGATGCATCGTTATGAAGGCGAGGGCTGGGGGCTGACGAATGATGGCAAGCATCTGATTCTCAGCGACGGAACAGATACGCTTCGGTTTATTGATCCCGCCACATTCAAGGTTCACAGGCGGCTTCGTGTTCGAGGCGAAAACAACGCACCGCTTCGCGACATCAACGAGTTGGAGTTTGTGAAGGGCGAGATCTTTGCCAACATTTGGTATCAGGACCACATCGCCAGGATTAACCCAAAGACTGGCCGAGTGAAAAGCTGGCTGGATCTGAGACCGATACGACCGCAGGCTGTGAAGTTCGATCGAGAGGCTGCGTTGAATGGCATTGCGTGGGATCCGAAATCTGAAAAGCTATTCGTGACAGGCAAGGACTGGCCGGCTCTCTTCGAAATCAAAATTGGTCCACGTTCACGATAACTCCCGCAGGGAGTTCGATCTTTGGGTTCGCGTCGATAAACTTCGGTTACCTTCCTGATGGACCCAACCGATGCGAACTCTGATCAAGAACGCGACCTGCGTATTTCCTGAGAACACAACAACCTCGAATGTTCTCATCGAGGATGCTGTTATCCTCGACGTCGCTGCTGCCGACACTGCATCCGCCGATGAAGTTGTGGATGGTACTGGGCGGTATTTAATCCCGGGTGTCATTGACGACCAGGTCCACTTTCGAGAGCCGGGTCTGACCCACAAGGAAGATCTCAGAACCGCTAGTCATGCGTGTGCTAAGGGTGGCGTGACGTCGTTCTTCGAAATGCCAAATACGACTCCGGCGACCATCACTGTCGATCGGCTTCACGAGAAACTGGCAATCGCAGCCGAGAAGTCGGTCGTGAACTATGGCTTCTACATGGGTGCGACGCCCGACAATGTGGAAGAACTGAAACAGGCAAAGCGAACACCCGGTATCAAGATCTTCATTGGGTCCAGTACCGGCAACCTGCTCGTCGATCAACAGTCAGCTCTGGAAACGATCTTCGCGGAAACAACTCTGACAATTTGCGCGCATTGCGAAGATGAAGCGACTGTCAGAGCAAACGCTGAGAAGTTGAACGGCGGTTCGGCGTACACAGACCATTCGAAGATTCGCGATCATGCTGCCGCACTCATCGCCACAAAACGTGCGATTGATTTGGCGGTCCGACATAACCATCGGTTCCATGTTCTCCATGTATCAACGGCAGACGAAATTCCAGTCATCGCTGAGCATCCTGAGCTGATTACCGCCGAATGCTGTCCGCACCACTTGCTGTTCAATATCGAAGACTACGAACGCCTCGGTTCCCTGGTTCAGATGAACCCATCAATCAAGACGCGCGAAGACTGTGAAGCTTTGTGGCAGGCGATGCTGGATGGAATCATCGCAGTCGTCGCGACAGACCACGCGCCGCACACACTGGAGGAAAAAGATCAGCCTTACCCGGCGTCACCGTCAGGTCTTCCGGCTGTTGAGAACTCACTGTCGTTGATGTTGGATCGAGTGAATCAAGGACTCTGCTCGATCGAACAGGTCGTCAGCTGGATGTGCACCGCGCCGGCCAGGGTATGGGACGTCGTCAACAAGGGAGCCATCATCGAAGGCTACGACGCAGACCTTGTACTGGTAGATATGGATCAGGAACGATTGATTCGGAACGAAGATCAGCTCACCAAATGTGGTTGGAGCCCATGGCACGGAACAACGGTGCGTGGCATTCCTGTGAGAACATGGGTCATGGGTCAAACGGTGTTCGCAGATGATGAGGTGCGAGCCGATGTCCGCGGACACGAGGTTCGCTTCGACCATAAGTAGCGTGCCGGAGCCATGGCGTCTCGTACGACGTTCGGATTTGCTGTTACAGGCTTCCTCAGAATAAGCCAGCCAGCGGTGTCGGGTTCACTTGGCCTTGGCGGATGTATGTGTGTAACGAACACGACACCCACCTTTGAAAGGGCCGAGCATGTCACACCAACGACGCACACGACGAAACGCTGCTGCAACATCCTTCGAGTCGCTTGAGCAAAAAGTCCTGCTGACTGCTGTGAATTTGCTTGGCAGTGGCGAGCTGAAAATTACCGGAACGAACGCCGTCGACAACGTTGAAGTTCGCAAGGTTGGCGATCAGGTCAAAGTGAAGGTGCAGGGCGAAGGCACGACAAGTTTCGATGCATTGGATGTTTCGCTCATCACCTTCAGGGGCAAGGATGGCCACGACAAGTTCCACAACAAGACTAACATTGCTTCAGAAGCTCGTGGGGACGCTGGCAAGGACACATTGATTGGTGGAACAGCTGATGATGTCCTGCAAGGGAACGGCGGACGCGATGATCTTCGAGGACGTGGAGGCAACGACGAACTTCGAGGTGGCGGCGGTCATGATGTCATGAAAGGGCACGCTGGCAAGGATGACATGTTTGGTGGTGGCGGCAACGACAACATGGTCGGTGGAGCCGACAACGACAACATGCATGGCAATGCCGGTGACGACACGATGGCCGGAGGGACGGGCAAGGATTTCGTCGGGGGCCACGAGGGCGACGACAATCTATCCGGTGGGAAAGACAACGACTGGGTATTCGGCTACGCCGGCGATGACATCATCAACGGCAACGATGGGAAAGATCTGCTCGCGGGAGGAGATGACGACGATCAACTCAACGGCGGCGATGACGCTGACACGATCTACGGAGGTGCTGGAAACGATACGCTAAACGGTGGTGGATTCGACAACGCGGCCGACTATCTACAGGGGCAGACCGGGTACGATGTCTTCCATAACTACGAAAAGTGGGGCGGCGGCTGGGAAGACACACTCTCAGACCCAACCCCTTGGGAAGTAGTCCACTTCCACGAGCGATTCGATTTCGAGCTTCCGGACGATGTGTTCGAGCCGTTGGATCCAATCCTCGACATTCCTGAACTCGATGTCCCAGTCCTTGACCTTCCCGATCTACCAGTTTTCCCACGCTTGTAGTTGGCAAACGACAGAGTGGTGCAGAAAAAGGCCCCCGAGGGAATTTCTCGGGGGTCTTTTCCAATTTATAGGTAGACGTACAGGGCGATCGCAGAGATACGTTTTCGGTTGCTTCTCGGCAAATCCTACTTCTTTTGCTGCATCTGCTGGACTGAACTCTCATGGATTGAACCGCCCTAAGAACGCAGCTAAACTTTCCGGCGTCCGATGTCGATGCCCGGACAATGCGGCAAGGTAGCTCAGTCGGTTAGAGCACAGGCTTCATAAGCCTGGGGTCGCGGGTTCAAGTCCCGCCCTTGCTACTTCTTCAAGCCACAGCCAAACGGTTGTGGCTTCTTCATGCGCGGACTGTTGCTTTTGCCGTGTTCGATCGGTTCTTGAATCGTTGCCAAAGCCCGGCGAAGAGAACGGGAACAGTCAGCGCTAGCGAGACGAATTTGGCCTTCGTGGCGAACGACACGAAATTTGCAGTGGTTGGCGTGGGACCATCTCCACGGAACCATGTCCAGATAGTCAGGTTTTCTGCCGCGTCGAAGATCACAAATCCGAGCGTGAACACTAAGACCATGCAGTAGGTCGATGTTCGACGGTCCGGCCCCCACGCCAGCATCAGCAGTGAAACACTCGCTAGTCCCATCGAGAGGAAATAGGGGACGTCCCACGCAAGGTGTGATTTGTAGAGCTTCGCAGCCTCTGGCTTGAGAGCTTGGAATCTCTCCGTGGCCTCTTCGAACGAGACTGCCGGCTTCACGTCAAATGGCTCGTCAGGAACCATGGCTTCAGTCAGGTCGAGAAACGGGCCCGCCATGAAGAAAACTACATTCAAGACGATTCCGATGACCGCCAGCGACAGCCATTTTCGGGTGAACGTTTTCATCGAGAGAGCCTTCCAACCGTCCAGATGCAGCCATTCTGCTGGGCAAGACTGTACCAATATCCTCGCTGAATAGCAGTCGCTGGAATCCATTGCACTGGCCGGGTAGTCTGCTCGGCTCAATGGCATGGCGATTGCTTCACTCTTCATCAGCGCTTGACCAATTCTTTAGTGGAACCCGCTGGTTTCTGCAGTCTGAGTCAGCCATGAACTCACTGAGTGGGGCTTGCGAAGCATCAACCCTGCTGGTGTTTTAGGCATGGATGCCACTGTTGCGCGCAGCGTGTGCTGCGGCATTTTCTTTCTTTTTGGAGAAGAGGCAAAGACATGCCTAAGTACAAGCTGGAGTATCTCTGGCTGGACGGTTACGAGCCAGTTGCAAACATTCGTGGTAAGACCCGGGTCGCTGCAGAAGCCCCAAAATCTATCGACGATTGCCCAATGTGGGGCTTCGACGGTAGCTCGACACAGCAAGCCGACGGAAGCGATTCAGACTGCATGCTGAAGCCCGTCGCGCTTTACCCGGACAGCGGTCGCACCAACGCGTTCATCGTCTTGTGTGAAGTCATGCTTCCAAATGGCGATCCTCACCCATCCAACTCTCGGGCGACCATTCCTGACGACCCAGATGCATGGTTCGGCTTCGAACAGGAATACTTCATGGTTGGCGAGAATGGCCAGCCGCTCGGCTTCCCGGAAGTTGGCTACCCTGAACCTCAGGGCGAATACTACACCGGTGTTGGCTACAAGAACGTTGGTGATGTCGCCCGGACGATCGTTGACGAACACCTCGACCTTTGCCTCGACGCCGGCATCAACCACGAAGGCATCAACGCCGAAGTGGCGAAGGGTCAGTGGGAATTCCAGATCTGCGGCAAGGGTTCTAAGAAGGCTGCCGACGACATTTGGGTCGCCCGCTACCTGCTGATGCGAGCTTGCGAAAAGTACGGCGTCGATATCGACTGGCACTGTAAGCCGCTGAAGGGCGACTGGAACGGTTCTGGTATGCACGCCAACTTCTCAACTGCGAAGATGCGAGATGTTGGTGGTGAAGACTACTTCATGAAGCTGATGGACTCGTTCGACAAGAACCGTGACGAGCACATTGCTGTCTACGGTCCGGACAATCACCTGCGCTTGACCGGCCTGCACGAAACGCAGTCGATCGACAAGTTCAGCTGGGGCATCGCAGACCGTGGTGCATCTGTTCGTGTTCCACACGCGTTCGTCAACGACGGTTACAAGGGATACCTTGAAGATCGTCGTCCGAACTCACAGGGCTGCCCTTACCAAATCGCAGCTCGAATTCTAAAGACGATTGCTGAAGCTGAGTAAATCAGAATCAGCCGTCAGTCAAAACTCAAACGCCAGCGAGCCAACTCTCGCTGGCGTTTTCTTTTGCTCGGTTCCGAAGTGTCTTGGAGCCAGCCGGCTACCTCGGTCGCCCGTCTAGCATCCCGTTGCCGTCGTGTATCGGATTTTTTGTCCGGCCGTTGACCGAAGCAATTGGCGTGGATTAGCGAGACCCAATCCAACGCCAGGTGGATCAAGCTTCTAGCTGCTCGGCTCGTTTCGAGGCATTACTGACTTCCACCCTTTGCCTCTTTCAGTGCCTTCGCGGCTTCGACTTGCTGCTTCTGCAGCGCCTCTGAGTAAGCCTCCGATTGGGCCATGACGCGGTTGATTGTGCTCATGTAACGGGCGACTAGGTACTTGGCCAATGGTTCGCCGACCTCGGCTCGGGCAATTACACCGTTCTTGTCGGAATCGATCGTGAGCGACAGCTTTCCTCCACCGTCGCCGAGTACGGCGGCAAGTAGTTCGTGGTTGGGTGGGAGCCGTACATCGCCGAGTTCGACGTTGGATGCAGAGAACCCTGCACCGACCAGATTGGCGAACTCCTTGTCGAACTTGCGGCCTAGTTCTCCCAATCCGGCTGGGTCGCTATCGTCGAGAAAACGTGTCATATCCAGTTTCAGATCCAGTAAAGCGGAACGGCGCGGGCGTTTGTTGGATTGCATTTGGGTTTTCAGAATCTCCCATGCTGACTCACGGCCAATCGCAAACCAGACGGCTCCCTTGTCGCCAGTGAGGTAGGCGTGATCGGGCTTTAGCTCAGATGGCCACGGAGCATCCGGGAACGCGATCTTCACGTACTGACGATCGTTGCCTTCCATTGCTTCAACACTCGGAAGGTTGGGTTCGTTCGCCTGTCGTAGGGCCAACTGCAGCAGGGCCTGCAACCCGGATGAAAGCTTGTCTCCCTGATCTGCTCGAATCGCGCCGTAGAGTACCGGGCCAGATTCTGCCGTTCCTCCGAGATTCATTGTTGTTTCGAACACACTTCCGTTCGCTCCGCTGCCTTCGAGGGCGTCTGCTATCCCGTTGAGACCGTTTTGAGCCGCGTCGTCGTTGACCTCTTCATCCGCAATCTTGCGAAGTAGCGGGGCAGCTGTTGTGAGCATGCTTCGGAATGCCTGTGGCATTGCCCACGTTGATCGGAGTGACATTACGGCCTGTTCATCGACTGGTAGCTTCGCACGGCCTTTCCCCAACTCGCGAAGATGCTTTGCCATCTTGCTGTTGCTTCGAACTTTCAGGTCCAACGAGGCTCGGACTGGCTTTGTGTCTGTGGCAAACTTGATGGAGCCGGTTGCTTCCTCGATATCGAAGAAAGCTGAACGCAAGAGTTCGACGGAAATGTCCGAGACCGACTTTCTGAATTCGTAAGGAATGCGGTTTTCTTCGTCTCTTTGTTGCATAAGCATGTTGGCTTGTGAGCTGACAAGATTCCATGCAACCGATTTGATTCCTTTGGGAACCATCTTCAGGTCGGCCCGAAAATAGAATGCATCCATACGCTTTCGCCTTCCAATACCAAATGTCTCTGCGCTTGGAAGTTCCATGTCGTGCAATTCTTCGAAGCTTGCCTCGTAGAGAATTCCTTTCTCAAGGCGAAAGTAGGACTTTTGAGTCCACTCATTCACCTGCATGACCGGCTTACCATCTTCGTCTTTGACGGCCACATAATTGGCCTGCTCTGTCCCGTCAGCGTTCTTGATAGTCTTCATTTCATACATTGGGGACTCGTAGCGTCTTGTGATCACGACAGACTTCAGGTTCCCCGAGCCAGTAATTGCCGGGGCCTTCTGCTCGCTGTTGCCAACGGAGAATTCCCGCTGTCGCTGTTTGACGACTTCCATGAACTCAGCCTCATCGCGGAGTTCTCGGAACTCGATCGTGTCCACAGATGGAATGAGTCCCCGAACCAGAAACATCGCGGTTCCCTTGATCGGACGCTGCTCGGATCGCTCCCGCTTAAACTCCTTCTTGATTCGATCATCAAGGTCCTCGCTGATGCCGGTCTCTTCCGCTATGCGTTGCACGTATGCGAGAGCCGACTGCTCACTGAAGCCGGTATGCCACATGATCCAAAGCGGTTTTTCGACAAATTGTCGTGTTTCTTGTCCCTGTGTGAAGCTGCAAACTGAAACGATGAGTGCTGCGGTAAGTATTGCTCTTCTGGATTGCATGGCAGGCTCGCAGGGGGGAGATTGTACGAGGTGGGAGTTACTGAAGCAGATGTCGTGAATCCCGAGGCTTGCTTAATAGTTTGTCCTGAATAATACAGGTTTTTGAGAAAGTCCACGCTCCTCTTGGCGGCGACGTGACCGCCTGTAGTCGGATTCACGAGGTTGGCGTAAGCAGGCCAACAAAAAAGCCACTCCCGAACTGGGAAGTGGCTTCTTTTGAATAGTCTGGCCGCGATTGATGTTCGGCAGCTTACAGAAGCGATTCCAGCAGCATTCGGAGCTTCCGCATCTCTAGTGGATATTCGAAGTCCGGGTCTTCTGAGCCTGCCAAGAGGTCAACAGAGACAGCGTGGTCGAAGCCTGACTGTCGGAGCATGGTAATGCATCGACTGTAGTCAACTTCTCCAAGTCCGGCCTGAACCTGAAGTTGTTCGGGCAGTGTGTCACGGAAGTGGCAGTGGTACACATGCGGGAAAACCATGTCGTAGTCTTGCGGGCCGCGCGGGTTCGCAATGTAGTGACTTGGATCAAGCGTGATCCCGAGGCCCTTCACCGATTGGCACAGTTCGACGGCAGTATGAGGGTCCTCTGTCAGGCACCCGCCATGAGTCGTCATGGAAACGCGAACGCCGCCTTCGCTGGCGAGCCGAACGAACTCTTTCAATCGATCGATCTCGCTGTTGAATGGCGTGCCTACTTGAGACGATGGAACTGAGATTTGTGTCAGTTTCAAAGCTCGGGCAAAAGTGACGGTCGACGCAAAGGTGGCCGCGTCGATGTCGTCCTCAACGTCAATCGCAACTGGGGTAAGCCGCGTGGCTTCGTGGAACACGACTGCCGCTTTTTCGGGGTCGTCATGAACCACTGATGGTTGGAGTACCTTGGAGCTTTCGCTCAGGCAAATCTCGACTTTTCGGAAACCATGATCAACAAGCTTTCCGAAGCAATCCTTCATCTGGTCGTTGGCATAGCATCGAGTGGATGCAGCAATCTGCACGGCTTTTCTCCTTCTGCCGGTCTTCGTCCATTGATCGCGAGGGGCATTTGTTGGGGTAGAACGATGTTTTCGCCACGAATCCCATTTCAAGATGGTGTGACGAAACCCAATAGCCAGTAATAACTTACGGCAATATTTGTTCCCCGCGTTGCCGCCGACTGTATATGGACTGATCCGATCGTGCAAGATCGAGAGATGAGGCGGCTTGGGGAGTTAATCGCTTTTCGCAGGTTTCTCCGCATTCTGCCGTCTGTTCGGTCGATAGAAGTCCTAGCGGGATGCCCGGCGCGCGGAGCGGAAGGGCTTCCGGGGAAAACTCGTCGTGCGACGATTTGAGTGACGAACTTGAGATTCAAAGGGTGGCTCTGATGACACAAAAGCTCATGTCCATTTTGGGCGTAGGAGTATTGGCTTTCGCACTCACAGGTTGCGCGGCCGGCGATCAGGTTGTACGTGGACAATGTCCTCCTGAAGCAGGCGGATGTGCCTCGGGCGGACAGTGCGGTGGTGGCGGTCGTTGCGGAGGCCGCACGTGTGGTGGCGGTCAGCACTTGAACCTGCCGTTCCATCCCGTGCATCGCAACTACGTGAACTATCAGGTTCCAAAGAACCTGTCATACCCACAGCAGAACACGCCGGCAGCAACCGTGCAGTATCCGTACTACACAACCAAAGGTCCGACTGATTTCTTCATGAAATAGGCGACGACGAACCATCGAAAGGGTTGCCGAATTATGGCAACCCTTTTTTTATGCGCGGAGCTCTTTGGAAGATGTTGGCTCGTGTTGATGATTCCACGAGTTGCCAGCTGGCAGATTCGCGAAGTCGCTTGATGAGACGTTGTCTACGTCGGCCGACCAGCACTGTGGTGATGCCTCGCTGATCGAGAACCTCGAGGCAATCGTGTTCACCGGTGGAGATTGCACGGTAGTCTAGCCAAACGTCGCGCGGCACCACATGCACGTGCGATGTGCAAAACACCGGTGCTGTTCCGTGTGAAAGCCAGGTGAGGTAGTCGCCCCAAGTGTTGGGGCACCAGATGAGACCGCTCGTCGTGAGTTCGATTGCTCGTGGGGCCAACTCGATAGGCGTTGCTCGCGAGACGACATCCCGCATTGAAGCTGGTTCACGGAATCGAATAGCACGCGGCAGGCTTGATGCCGCTATCGCAATGAGAATGCAGCAAGCGGCGATGGTTCGTACTGGCCAGTTCGATGGCTTCGCGTTGTGAGCCACGCTTGGTTTTTGCAAGACATGCGTGCGAAACATCAATCCGGTTATCGGTGCCCACCAGTTGATCATGCGAGACGTCAACAGCGTCGCGATTCCTGTGATGACAAACACCACGAGATCGGTCGTTGCGATCTGACGTCGGGCTCTCCACAACACTGGCAACACGACCAGCGAGATCAGAAGTGCGTTCCGGCCTTGTCGTGTTCCCAGTCGAAGCGGCTTCCAATCCAGCAAGTCGCGCAGGTTTGGATTTGCGGATACTGTGATAGTCTCGAAGTGCAATGAGATCCCGTAGGGATTGATGCAGGACGCCAGCGATGCAACGGCAAGAAGAATCAGGATTTGTTGCGTCCGCTCGGCTCGAAACGTCTCGTTGATTGAACCGCTCTTGTTCCATTCGCTTGGTACAGAACCGAAGAAGTAAAGCAAAATGAGAATGAGACCAGCCGGAAACGACGGATGCAGATTCGCCCAACCAACAAAAAGAACGGCGACTGAAATCAATCCGCGTTGGCTAATCGCCGGTCTTTCGAGCAGCCACAGCAGGATAGTGAAGCACAGCATGCCAGCTAGCTGCGGTCGAAGAATACAGATCTGGTGATACGCCGATGCTCCCGCGATCAGCAGTCCAAGGAGTGAAGCAAGCCAGTTTCGAGTCCGGTTCTCAATAACCGACATCAGGACGAATGCGATGCATCCCATCAGGACACCGTGTAGAACCTGAAGTCCGTGCAAGCCGGCCACTCGCCAAATCTGGTAACCCAGAACCTGGGATCCCCATGCCGTCGCCTTGATACTCACGCCTTCCGCGAGCGGCATGAACGGTTCCGTTTGCGGCAATGCTCCGTTGTCGTAGATCACCCGACCGTACGATAGATGTCCCCACAGGTCGGAATGGTAGAGTCGTTGATGGCTAAATGCTGCGAAGACAATTGCTGCTACACAGACTAAGAGCCAGCGATTCGTGCTTGAGGAACCCACGGCTGCTACGTCCGCCAACCGATGGCTGCACTGTCTGGCGATGTTTCGTCAACCGTCGGGCCGCGCTTCTGCAAACTCACTGGTGGTGATGGATCGGCACTCAGCTCTCGCGGTCCGTTCCACATTCTGTCTGATTCAACGCTTAGCCAGTCGAGGTTGAGTTTGTCTTTGATGGCGTCAGCTCGGTTCCCAAAGACTTGCTCCAATACAGTCTCTGCGTTCTCGCGGGCGTCAGCGTTGGGCATTAGTTTCCAAAGTCCCTGCATCTGTTGAATGAGAGCTTGCTGCGATTGCGTGTAGGTTCCATTCCACCCGCGAATCGCACACTCCCAGGCGTCGTCGCGACG
>JBGCDN010000794.1:0-6564 GCA_045105495.1 Planctomycetaceae bacterium | reverse complement strand
TACTTTCCACCGTCGATTGTCTTATACGCCATCGGACGCCGTTCGTTGAACTTATAACGCGTGACGGCGATGAAGGCGGTTTCCGAATCGTGGGGTGAAACATCGATCGCATTGATGAGCGATTCCGGCAAGCCGTTTGGTGTGACGTTGATCCACGTTTTGCCTTCGTCGGTCGTGCGATGAACCAGCCCGTCATCGGTCCCGACCCAAATGTCACCGGCCTTGTGCGATGATGCGAAGATGTAACTGATTGTGTTGTAAACCTCACCGCCGGCAGCTTCGTTCGTGAATGGGGTGCTGCCGTCACCATGCTTTTCGACTTCGTTCCTGGTCAGGTCGCCGCTGATTTCAGTCCAGGAATGACCAGCGTCGTCACTGCGGAATAGAACGTTGCCGCCGTGATACAGAACACTCGGATCCTGCAGCTGCATCGTGAGCGGGCCGTTCCAGTTGAAGCGGTACTTCTGATCTTTGGCGAGTGTTCCGAGATTCAATTGTGGGTAGGCAACGACACTCCTTTGGTGGTTTGTGTTCACGTCATGTTTGGTCATGAAACCTTGAATGCTGGTTCCAAAGACCGTCGTGGGGTTGTCAGGGTCGAAGGCAAGGAACGCGCTCTCACCACCTGCCGTGGGAAACCAATCGCGTTCCGTGATTTGGCCGCTTAGAGAACGACTCGCGATGCTTACCGTCGAGTTGTCCTGCTGACCGGCGTACAGGCGATACGGGAACTGGTTGTCAGCAACAACTCGATAGAACTGAGCGGTTGGCTGATTGTTTTGCGGCGACCATGACTTCCCGCCGTTGAAGGTCACACACGCACCACCGTCGTTCGCCAGAACCATGTTCTGTGGGTTACCAGGGTTGATCCACATGTCGTGTTGATCGGTATGCGCGACCGGAAGAGGGGCAAACGTCTTCCCAACATCAATCGAGTTCAGCATCGGCGCGTTCAAAACGTAGACGTGGTTCTCATCGGTTGGATCCGCAAAGATCTCAATGTAGTACCAGGCTCGGGCGACGGTGACACGATCTGAATTGACCTGCTGCCATGAACGGCCGCCATTGTTGGATCGGTAAACGCCGCCTTTGTCGGCTTCGATATTGGCGTAAACAACATCAGGGTTCGCTGGTGAAACATCGACAGCGACTTTGCCCATGACTTCAGGCAGTCCGCCGGTCAATTTCTTCCATGTTGTTCCGCCATCGGTGGACTTGTGAATTCCGGAACCGGGCCCACCACTACGAACCTGCCATGGCGTTCGTTGATGATCCCACATCCCCGCATAGAGGACTCGCGGGTTCGTTGCGTCAATGCTGAGATCAGCGGCACCAGTTGTGCCGTTAACAAACAGAACCTTCTCCCAAGTCGCGCCCGCATCGGTTGATCGGTACACGCCCCGATCTTCGGAAGGACCATAGAGAGCACCCTGTACGGCAACGTAGACGTGGTCCGGGTTGTCGGGATGAACTCGAATCGCAGCGATGTGGCGTGAGTTCTTCAGCCCAATGTGCTTCCAAGTGCGACCAGCATCGGTGCTCCGATAAATTCCATCGCCG
Source organism: Planctomycetaceae bacterium (assembly GCA_045105495.1). Taxonomy (GTDB): domain Bacteria; phylum Planctomycetota; class Planctomycetia; order Planctomycetales; family Planctomycetaceae; genus CAYNWT01. Next base: position 5,004 of record JBGCDN010000794.1, on the reverse strand, counting down.
TGTGATGTCATCACACCACGAACCGCGTGTTCGCCCATCCCGACATACACGACGTTGGAATCACCGGGAGCGACCGCAATCGCACCCACAGAGCCGCTCTTAATGTGACCGTCTGAAACGTTGGACCACGTGATGCCCGCGTCAGCCGTCTTCCAGACACCGCCACCGGTGCTGCCCATGTAGTAAGTCAGCGGGTCGCCACTCACACCTGAGACCGCGTTGGTTCTTCCGCCTCGAAAAGGCCCGATGTTACGGAACTTAATCGCGCCGAATTGTTCGGCAAGTGTTTTCGACTTGGCCTGTTTCGGTGCGTCTTGAGCGATCAGCGAAGAACCGAAAGCGACTAGAAAAACGGCAGTTGCCGTGCGAATCAAAGTTGTCATGTCTCATGGCCCAAAATCAGTGGCGAAAGAAGCGGATTTAAACGCCAGATACCCATCATAGATCCGGAATGGGGCTATCGCTAACGGTTCTTGGGGAGTCGCTTGTCACGCGATGGATGTTTGGCCGGGGGAAACTCCAGCAGCTTCGAACCGGGCTGTTAAAGAGCGACTTCAGCGGGAACCTGTCGCTCAGGGGCTCGGAAAGTCGCTCGATAAGCGTGTCACGAAAATCGACGACTCTGACTGACTTGCCGAACTGCAGGTCGTGATTAGGTTGATGATGAAGTAGCCTAAGCGTGCTGATTTCTCCCTCTGTGCCACCATGCCGCTGAGCCCAACAGCTTAGTCATGCGCGCTACTTCGCCAGTTCCAGACACCCAAGGATGAAACTCTCCATGCGGCACATAACTCGTCTACTCTGCGCGGCTCAACTCGTGTGTCTTGTTGGCATCGCACCAGTACGCGGTCAGCAGCCGGTAAAGACTTCAGGCGACAAGGGGGCATGGACCATTAAGTGGAGCGCATCGGATGAGTTCAATAGCAATGTTATGGACTGGCGAAAGTGGATAAAGACAGCTGGGCTACCAGATACCAACTCATGGCTTTGGGATAACGCCAACAACGCGGCCGTGGTGAACGGAACCGTTCGGCTTACGATGCGTCACAATCCGAACAACGTCGCCGTCAAGAACACATACTTCCAATCTGCGATCCTGAAGTCGTACAAGACATTCACTTACGGGTATTTCGAATCGCGGATGCGAGCTGCTGCTTTCCCCGGCTCCGGCGTCTGCTCATCATTTTGGCTCTTTAGCGACTTCGATGATGAAGTAGCCGAGGGCCAGACCATTTACTCCGAGATTGATGTCGTTGAGTTGCAGCAATTCGATTGGCATAACGAAAAGCAAGACGACGCGAGGGACATCGATCTAAATCTGCACTGCGTGGTCAGGGAGTCAGGCAAGAGAGCTTGGCGACGCCCAAAGACTCATCCACAGGGCCAGCTAAACAAATGGAGGGCTCCGTGGGATCCTCGCGACGATTTCCACATCTACGGATGCGAAGTGAATAGGTCCGAGATCATCTGGTTCGTTGATGGTAAGGAAGTTGCTCGAAAACCAAACACTCATTGGCACCGCCCAAAACATATCGCGATGTCACTGGGGCTGCGAAAACCGTTCGTTCAATTCGAAGAGAACCGCAACAACCCGTCCGACCCAGCGACAGTGCCTGACGCACGCAACAAACTGCCCGACCTGCCCACAAGCATGGTTATCGACTACGTCCGGGTTTGGGAGAAGACGATCGGATCAAGGTAGAGGTTGGGGCATGTGCCATTAGAGCGGCCGCATACATTAGTAAACCGCGACCAAGCGAATCGAAGTTCGGCACATTGTCTGTTCCTCTCGATGGGGTTCGCGAGCAGAGCGGCGTTATGCTCTGTCGTTCTGCTGTGACTCTGTTTGCTGGGATTTGCCCTTCGCCGCTTCTCTCAAAAGGTAACCTGAAAATGCCTGCGTCCTTACAAGTTGGTGGATTTCTTGATTGGTTCGCTAGAGGCTGCCACGCGCTACGGACTGCGAGTTGTTTTGTCGCTTTTGTCGTGGGTGTGTGGTCGCTGGATTCATCGTGTATGGCACAGGGCTCGGCTGGGAGATACTTCGATTCGATCCCGCCTGGACGGAAAGCCGAGCCGTTCGCTCCAAAGTTCTTCGGTCCTTTAAAAAAGCTGACTCGGTTCGGGATGGCGATCTCGGACGATGGGCAGGAGTGCTATTACGCTGTCGCTCTCAACGAAAACGGGCGGTTCCGCGAGGAAATTCGGTTCACCCATTTCAAGAACGGAGAGTGGGCGAAGCCACGTCCGCTGCTGCCGAACGAAAAGACATACAAGTACGTCGATCCTCATTTGTCGCCCGATGAAAAGCGACTCTATTTCATCTACACCAAGCCAATAGAATTGAGGGGTGCTCCAAAGCGGCAGATGTTTGACATCTGGTACGTTGAACGTCGGGGATCGGGTTGGGGGCAACCAATCAACATTGGTTCGCCAATCAGTACGAACAATGCGAACGAGTATTACGTTTCGCTGACATCAAAAGGCACCATCTACTTCGGTTCCAACAGGGCCAGTCGCAACAACTTCGATCTTTATTCCGCAAGGCTTGGGGCAGATGGTCGATACCAGTCACCGCAGCCACTTGCTGGCAAAGTGAATACTGACAGGTATGAAGCCGACATCTTCGTTTCGCCGGACGAGTCGTACGTTGTTTTCAGTTCTTCAAAGAGACCAGACGGATTGGGGCAGGGCGACCTCTATGTCAGCTTCAAAAGCGAAGATGGAACCTGGAGTGCTGGCATCAACATGGGCAAACGTGTGAATTCGAACCGACAAGAGTTTGCTCCATCCATTTCGCGTGATGGCAAGTACTTGTTCTTCTCCAGCGGAGGAGTCATCCATTGGGTCGATGCATCGGTGATCGAAGATCTGCGAAAGGTCAAAAGAGATTGAACCAGTGTTTCTCCTTGGGCGCAAGAAAGAACCTCGGCGAATGGAAGTTCGCCGAGGTATAGTGGCTTCATAGTCTCGAGGTTCGGTTTAGAATCGAAGCCGATCCATGAACTGCGAACTCATATCCATAAACAGTGGTTGGATCGTGTTCCACAACCAAGTCGGTACGAAGAAAGTCGGGCCAGCGGGTTGAGGCTGAACGGTATCCAGAATGTTCCAGCCACCAGTCAGCACATTGTTGGCTCCCCAGGTACCCTCAATCACTTCAATGTCGTTAGCCAGAACAACGTAGACATTGCGGGCATCCAGTCGCCACTTGTCTTTCTTCAGCGTGTCGGCTCCTGGTTGCATGATTCGAAGGCCAATCTGGTAGTCGCCTTCTGGATCTAGTTTGGATGCGAACGCAGCAGATAGCTTCGTCGACTTACCCTCCCGGAGATTGCGAAGGTCAGTGTCGACCGTTGCAACGTCAACGATGTCGCCAGTTGCCTTTTCCAGAACCGCCATCTGCACAGTCCAGTCCTGATAGAACGGAGCGATGCCGGTATTGGCCATGTCGACTTCGACCAGAAGTCGACCAGACTCATCGTCCGACAGGATGTGCTTTACGTCGTTCACCTGGAAGTTGTACCCCATGGCTCGGTGCATGGTCATGAAGTGCTGCGATGGATCGAAATCGTCGCCCAACCGTCCAACGATATCATCTGTCCAAGGAGAGGAGGAGTCGATTTCCGGAGCCAGGATCGTGCTGAACCGACCACGTTTCACGTAGTCGAGCCCGATGTCTTTCTGGAAGAAGTTCTCCCACATCGTGACGTCGTCGATGCCTGGCGGCCACTCGCCACCGACCGGACCGTTCTTCCAGAGTTCACCGGGAGCATGATCAATCGCGTCGACAAATTCGTAACCGTGAGGTGTCGGGACAACGCTACCGTTGGTGTAACCCATACCGCGTTGTGCAAATTCCAGGTTCAGCGGATCGTCAGGGAATCGTACCTGTGTAAACAAACCAGTTGGCAGCTTCTCCATGTACGTCGTCAGTACGTCGCGCTGAGTTCCGACAGTCGGGTTCCATTCGGGCTTTGGGTAGGTGTGCCATTCACCCCAGAAGCCGAGTGCTCCCACTTGAACCACAAAGCCCCGTTCGTCTTCCTTGTAGTGATTCAGTAGAGCGGCAATCGCTTCCTGAAGTTCTGCGATGAAGATTGGGTTGTCGTAATTCGTTGCTCGTGTGATTCGGTCTCGATTGTTGTGGATTACGCGTTCGGGTCCGTGTTCGAAGCCTTCACCCATGAGTTCCTTCAGCCACTGAGGACCTCGGTAGTAGCTACCTTGTTCGCCGTCGGGAACCGGTTCTGCAAGGTTCCAATCGTCCCAGTCGACAACGAATTGCAAAATCAGGTGACGTCCCTGTGTTCCTGCTCGATTCAGAATTTCACGATCGATGTAGTCGAAGTCAAACTCGTCGTCTTTCGGCTCAAGATGACGCCACTCGATGTACTGGAACCCGACAGAGGCGAAGTCGTCGTCGGCTCGCCACCAACCACTACTAAACCCCTTCAGCGGGTTGATGTCTGGCCCAGCATTTGGCTTCGGCTGTCGACTGTTCACAGCTGACGCATCTGCTGCGACGAAGTTCACGTAGTCGATGTTGGCACCCTCGCCGAGATTCTTCACTCTTAGAGTCTGAACTCCAGCGGGCAGCGAAATCGTTTTCGAACCGGTTCTCAGATAATTACCCCAGGCTCCGGTTTTTGGCACAGAGAAGGTGGCCAGGGTTTTGACTTTCTTCCCGTGTACGGCTTGAAGGGCAATGCTTGTTCCGAGGGGCGACGCCGCTTGAAGTGAAACGGTGTAGTTGGTCATTTCTGGCGAATCGACTTCCAGTTCGAACCAGCTGTTCCCCCAGAAATATCCGATGTTGCCCTGCCCACTACAGGCAGAGCAAAACTCGCCGCGAGGGTATACAGAAGAGCTGGCACTAACATAGCTCTCGGCTTCAATTCGGCCGGCCTGATTGGCAGTGGGCAGTTCCCCTGTTTGGGCAAACACGCTGCCGTCGGCTGTCACGCCGAGCATGGCAAACCCGAAAATGCTAGCGACCTTTAT
>JBGCDN010000793.1:0-10479 GCA_045105495.1 Planctomycetaceae bacterium | reverse complement strand
CCACCAGAAAATCAGCGGCGTGTCGTCGCGTTTGAATATTTGGGCGTGGAGCGACTTTGATCATCGTCACTGTTTCGGAGCCACGACGATTCAGCGTGAACGTGATGCGATCGTTTGGTTTAAGCGTCCGGAAAATCTTTTGTGCATCCGCGGCGGTCTTGATTGGTTTGTCTTCGAAGCCATTGTCTGTCGAGACTCCAATCATCTTCAGGATATCGTTCGGCTTGACTCCCGCTTTTGCAGCAGGGCTCTTCGGCGTTACGGCAAGGATGCGAACTGGTTTGGATTTCGGGTTCCAACGAATCCCAACGATGACTTTCGGTGGAGCCACTGCAGGGTTGCCGGAGCCAAACACCTTTGAGCCAACCACGCTGACGCACCCTGGTCCGCGAGAGTTTGGTGAGAGCAGAACTCGTCCGAGATCCAGGGACTGGGCTTTGGCTTCGTCCAAAGATACGAAGTTGGCGTCGCTTAGCATCGGGCACTTTAGGAGCACGAGGTCTAAAGACTCATCCCGGGCGACGACCGTAGTTGGCAAGAGTTTGCCCGTTCGAAGTTTGACTGAGATTTTGTCGTCCCCAACCTGTGAACTCTTGCTGACAATCAAACCGTCGTCGCTGATGCGCGTTCCGTAGATCGACATGTGACGGGTTGAATGCTGACTGGCAATCAAGACGGTTGTGTCATCCAGTTTGTCTTCAACGTCTTCGAGGACCTCAATCAGGTTTTCCAGTTCCGGTATCGCTTCTCCGGTACGTTCTTGACGCTCGGGAAGTTTTAGGAAGATCTGTCTTGGTTCTTCTTCTCTCACTTGGACGGTAACTGAAATCTCGTCCGCTCCAGATTGGTACAATTTTACGTATTCACGATTGAACTGGCTGGTGGTCATGACCCGACGATCGTTAATTCGCGTAATGCGATCTTTGGGCTTCAGGCCAGCCAACGCTGCGATGCTGTCTTTCGATGTGCTGCGAACTGCAATGCCCTTCTTTGTGTTCTTCATCGACATTCCGGTCGCGGGTACGCCGGGAATGCCCTTCGGATTGAAGCTGCCGGCCTTGTTGAGTTGCTCCCAGTATTCGTGGAATGTGTTAATCGCGACCTGGTAATTGCGACTTAGGTCGGCGCGAATCTGGCTATTGATACCGATGACTTTTCCGTCGAAGTCGAAAATCGGGCCGCCGCTGTCGCCTGGTTCAATCCGACATGTCGTTTGGATCATGCCAGCAATTGGTGTGAGGACTTTCTTCACTCGACCAAACCGAACCACCGCGCCGCGTTTGGGATTGTGACCGGCGGGGTGACTGATACCGACGCATGCCTGGTTCTCGACGATCTGGCTGGAATCGCCCATTTCGACAAACGGCCATTCGCCGTCTTCGGTAATCTTCATCAGTGCACAATCGAGGCCACGGTTGAAGCCGAGTGCTTTGGCTTCCGTCTTGCGACCGTCTGAAAGTCGGACGACGTACTTGGTGTCCTTCTTCTTCGCACTGGCCATGATGCAGTGTGCGGCGGTGAGAACGTAACCATCTTTTGAAATGATGACGGCGCTGAAACCGCCGGGACGCCCTTTGAGCCCGCATGAAACAACCGCCGGCATTGACTTGCTGATGGTTGACTGAATGCGGGACTCGATGTTCGCGAATTCGAACTCGCCGGAATCGCGATCGCTGGCAAGCACGTTCCCGCCAGCTGTGATGAGGAGACAAAGCAATAACCGCATTGGAGCTCTCATGACCTGATTGGTTTCTTGAACGTCTGCGGCACCCAGAATGAACGAGTGCCACGGTCATCTGGTTCAATAATACGCAAATGGCGCAGAAAGTTTCGGTTTTCAATCCGAATAACCGCGCCGGTCCTGACTTTGTTGGTGGAACCTCATCAAGGCCGCTACACGTTTGAATGCGACCGCATAGAATACGGGGAGCAATATTTCTTGGAGAGAAGAACGATGTCTGATCGAGCAGAACAGGGCGATGCCGCAGTTGAAGCGGGCATTGAGGCGCTGCGGCAAGGCAAGATGATCATCGTCGTTGATGCGGAAGAACGCGAAAACGAAGGGGACTTCGTGTGCGGTGCTCAGACGATGACACCCGAAATGGTGGACTTCATGCTGAAAGTTGGTCGTGGCACGATGTGCACACCGATCACGCGCGAACTCGCCACGAAGCTTCGTTTGACTGCGGCTGTGGATGACACCGCAAACAATTCGCCCAATCAGACCCAGTTCCTCACCGCGATTGATCACATCCATGCAGGAACCGGGGTTAGCCCAGCCAACCGGGCCACCACCATCAACGCACTAGGTAACCCAGCTTGTACGGCGGAAGAGTTCGTCCGTCCGGGTCACATCTTTCCGTTGCTGGCCAAAGAAGGCGGCGTTCTGCGTCGAGCCGGACATACCGAAGCGACTCTGGATTTGCTGCGGCTTGCAGGCCAGGAGCCGTCGGGGGTTCTCATCGAGATCTGCAGTAACGATGGTCACGGTATGGCCACCTATGATGAGCTCAAGGAGATCTCTGAGGAGCACGACATTCCGATTGTGTCGATCGAAGATCTGATTCGCTATCGCCGGATCCGCGAACAGCTTGTGAAACGCGAGGTCGAAGTCTCGATCCCAACGGGACGATTTGGTTCTCCCACCGTTGTCGGTTACTCGGTTGCTCATGAGAAGCAGGAGCCACTGGCGATTGTTTGGGGCGACCTCAAGTCGTCATCTCAAGCACCGCTTGTGCGAATGCACTCGTCTTGTTTTACCGGCGACGTTTTGGATTCGCTTCGATGTGACTGTGGCGATCAGCTAAGCATTGCCATGCAAATGATCAACAACGAAGGTGCGGGTGTGGTGGTCTACCTGCCGCAAGAGGGGCGAGGGATTGGTTTGATGGCCAAACTTCAAGCCTACAAACTGCAGGACGAAGGTTGCGACACTGTCGAAGCGAACCACAAGCTCGGATTCAAAGCCGACATGCGTGACTACATGGTGGGCTTGCAGATCTTAAAAGACCTTGGGCTGTCTGAAATCCGTCTGCTAACCAACAACCCAAAGAAGACCAACGCGTTCGTTTACGCCGGTGTCAATCTCCAAGTCGTCGAACAAGTCCCCATCATCGCGCCGCCGCAGGCTGAGCGTGAGAACTACATGGCGACGAAGAGAGACAAGATGGGGCATATGCTACCGGACGATGAGTAGTGAGAAAGGCGTCAGTTGACGCCGCCCCGGTCTGAAAGATTGCGACTGCAACCAAAGTCCACAGCATCGTCGTCATGGAAGAGACAACCGCATTTCACGAAGCAGGGCACGCGTTTGCGGCTGTCATGGTGGGGGCTCGTGTGGTTTCGGTGACCATCGATCCCGACAACAACGATCTGCCGGATCGCTTCGGCGACACCGAGATTGCGTGGGATCGAAGTGAGTTCACGGATCGGGAATTCGCAGAAAAGTTTGCTTTGGTTTCTCTCGCCGGACCTGTCGCTGAAATGGTGATGACCGGCGACGCGTGGCACCCCGCCACGCTTCCCGAGTGGTCAGGTGACTGGCTGCAAGCGATGCAGTCGGTTCGCGGGCTTTGCAAAAGTGAACATGAATGCGTGGCTTTGCTTGAGCAAATGGCGATCGAATCACACCGCATATTCAGTCGAGACGATGTGTGGCCATTTATTGGAGCGATTGTGGACGAATTGGCCGCTCACGAGACGCTGGAAGGTGAGAGAGTTCACGAGATCGTCGAAGAGTGGCTGCGGCTCAATCAACTTGGTTGATCTCAGTTGGTCTTGGAAAATTGGGTAAGTCGTCGCTGTTTTGTCGCCTTCCGGGTGTAGCGAATTGACGCCGTCAGATTTCCGGGTTGGAACCGAGCTTCTGTTTGTGGACCGGCAAGTTGACCTGCTAACTTATGCATCAGCGTCCTCAGACCTTTGGAGTTGAGGAGCCGCTGAACTGCCGCGTTTCAAGCCGCCTAACGGGTTGCGTCGCGTTTCCTGAAATCAAGTAGAGTCGTCTAATGGCATCCGCTTCAACCGGTCTTAAAGGTAGCAAAGAAACTTGGGGCATTTGGGAGCGAATGGTTCCGAGTATGGTGCTCGAGCCCGACGCTGCTGGAAAGCGAATGCTGGACATTCACCTGCGGCGCTACAACATCGCGGCGACATTTGTGGCCGGGAACAAGGTGTTGGATATTGCCAGCGGTACCGGCTACGGATCCCGGATGTTGCGTGACGCTGGAGCGGAATCGGTGCTTGGTGTCGATCTCTCTTCGGAAGCCGTGGAGTTCGCCCAGAAGGAGTACGGAACCGACGGAATCGAGTACCGTCAGGGAAACGCCGAAGAATTCTCGTCAGACGAACGATTCGATGTTGTTGCAACCTTTGAAACCATCGAGCACCTGAAAGATCCGGTTGGCTATCTAAAGGTCTTGCACAAGCATCTGGTGGATGGCGGACGACTGCTACTTTCGGCACCGATTGGTGAGACACGACACATTGACAGCTACCACCTGCATGTCTTCGAACGCGAGGACATCTATCGGCTGGTCAGCGAAGCGGGGTTCAAGATCGAGGCGTTTCGGTTCGACGATTGGAAAGTGACGACCCGTGAGGTGCTAAGTTGGTCGAAGATCTATCCCGAGTCGAAAGTTCCGATGCGCGAACTGTTGTTCACTTGGCGTGGTCGCACGGTGCTCAAAGATCTCGTGTTCCGACAAGGTATTCGGTTGCCGATGTTGATGGTCTCGGCGGTTAAGAGCGACAGTCCCTGCGAGACTCCCTCAGAAGCACAGTTACAGCCCCTTAATCCACCGGATGTAGGTTGATCATGGCGACTCTTGATGGCAGCGGTGTCGCCCTCAACATCGCGGAGGAAAGCCGCCCAATACAGTTTCTGTTCCGCCTCTGTCGTTTCCCTTTGATGTGGGCGGCAATTGCGATGATCGTGACCGGTTATCCGACCGAACACATTGCTCTCCGTGTGGTGCTTATTGGCTGGATCACTTACTGGTTATTCACATACACCAGCATGTTCCATGAGGCCGTGCATCTGCTTTTGCCGGGTGGCAAAGCGGGTAATCTCATTGCCGGGCAGATTGTCGGCACGTTCTTGTGCGTGCCATACCATTGCTACAAAGAAGCCCATGTTCGGCACCATGCCTATCTGAATCGCCCCAACGACTGGGAACTCTGGCCATACTCGTCGCCTGATTGCTCACTGGGATTTCGGCGGGTCTTCGTATGGCTGGACTTATTGTTTGGCTTTCTCACTGCACCGTACGTTTACGGTCGCATCTTCTTCCATCGTGATACGCCAATCAAAGATTCGAAGATCCGTCTCTATGTCTGGATGGAATATGGTTTGATTCTGGCGTTCTGGGGGACGATTTTTGGCGTCGTTGGATACTACGGGCGATGGGAATCATTGATTCTTGCCTGGGGGATCCCGCATTGGTTGGCCGGCATTATGCAGGTTGGCCGCAAGCTAACGGAACACCTTGGCATGGCGAGCTTCGACCCGTTAAAGGGAACGCGAACCGTTGTCGGCCAAAACTGGTTGAGTCGACTGTGTAGTTTCCTGAACTACGACATCTTCGTTCACGGACCGCACCATCGGTATCCGCGAATGAAGAGTGGCAAGTTGGAATCGAAGATGGCGGAACATGTCACTCGCGACGAGGGCATTAAGTTTCCTCTCTTCAAGTCATACACCGGCGCGGTGATGTCGATGTTGCCGCATATGTTTAAGCAGCCTGGCGTTGGCCTCAATGCCGGAGCCTCCGTCGTCAATGAAGTGAAAGTCGACGACGTTTCGGACTTCGTTGAAGATGCGAAAACACTGGTTGAGGACTGGCATTAGAAGATTGGCTCGACCGTGCGAATCGCGCGCAGCTTAGCGAAGGCGTTTCAGGTACGAGAGCATTAGCTTCTCAAAGTCGTCAGGGGGGCCGAAGGCGGCCTCGAAGCTGGCCTGTCGTTCATCCGGTTTCTTCCAAATAAGCCGCGCGTTCTTCTGGTTAGATTTGATGAACTGGATCAGTTGATCAGGTTTGCGTTTCATCAAATAGGTGGTGAATGCCCAGGCTTCGGTGTACGCGTTGCCCGCGACTTCGCTGCTTCGGAAGCGATCGTCCGACGCGATAAGCGTCCGTATCGAGTCTGCAGAGATGTTGTTCAGGTACGGCTTTAGAGACTTCTTTCGCAGCGGATTCGATTTACCAATTCGCGGCTTACGGGTACCGGTTCCGGAATCCGCAGACTCGAAGTACATCGCGATACCTTCGGTCAGCCAAACCGGATTGTCAGCGTACCGAGTGTGAATGCCGGTGTTGAACGCTAGCTGGTGTGTCGCCTCATGGATAATTGTGGCGACATTAAAGGGCACCTTCTTAACCGCTTTTTGAATGCTTCGGACAGTCTGCTGCCGTCGGTCGTCATCACTGGTTCCGTCCGGGCTCGCAAAGTCATACAAGACAACTCGGTTCTTTCGGATTGAATAGAACCCGAACGAAGACTGCGTTTTTTGTCCCACGTCGCGTTGGTAGAAGTCATCGAACTGCGTTTTGTTTGAAAGAATAATGACAACCAGTTGCTGCGGCAGTGGTGCCAGTTTCAGTCCCGTTTCCTCCCAGTAGTCGATGAAAGCGGATTGATAGCGCTGCAGCAAATCGCCGCACCATTCTGTGTAGGCGGGGCCAGCGTTGGAGCAAATCAGATAGCTGTCTGTACTTCGGATCTCAAAGGCAACACCAAACTCATCCTTGAGCTGAGAAATGCGTTCGTCCTTGTCGAGCGGAGTGAATACGGTGTCGGTATCTACCTGTTCTTTCATCTGCTGCGGGGTGATGTTCCAGTAAGTGCCAGCCCGGTCTTCGACCAACACGCCACCATCCACGGCCTCAATCAGAACGCGCCCAGCGATGGTTCGCTCAGAGCCGTTCTTGTCCATGAATCGAAATTGAACCATGGTCTCCGGCCCGGGGTCCGGGGGGACGAGCGGTGTGTCCTGACCGATTGCAGGTGCGCACAAACACAAAATGGCTGTTGCGAAAAACAATCTCAACTCATGCTCCTGCGTTGTTCGTAGCGATGTGTGGCGGCATTATACGTGCTGAGCTGCTGAAAGTTTCGTCTGGTCGAAAAGTCGGCCACAAAATTCTTGCCGCTTGTGACACCGCGCGACTAAAAACCTGCATGCGAACACTCCCGGAATATGCGGACGCGATTCACTCGCGAGATGATCTCATCTGGCCCAAACCACCGGCTCCAAAACCGGCCAAGGCCAAACCGTATTCGGCTCATCTGCCGGGTCTGCGGGCGGTGACATGGGATCTCTACGGAACGCTTCTGCAGGTCGCTGATGGCCACATGAATTTCGAACCAAAGCCAGAAATTCGTTTGGAAGTCGCTTTGGAGAAGACAATTCACGAATTCAACATGTGGAACAGCATGAGCCGCAAACCCGGCGCGCCATCGGAGTACATGTTGCAGCAGTATCGCGACGTTTTGGCAGATCACTATCTGCGAGGCGGATCGGCTCCTCGGGGTGAGAAACCGCATGTGAGTCTCGCAGGCGTTTGGAGGGTTCTCATAGAACGCCTGCAGCAAAAAGACTACGAGTACGACGTTGCTCGATTCGGTTCGCTGGACCATTTTTCGGAATGCGTGGCGTACTTTTTTCATTCAGCTTTGCAGGGTACAGCCGCGTACCCGAAAGCTCTCAAGGTTCTTAAGTACGTTCGTCGAGCTGGACTGCTTCAGGGCATCGTCGGGGACGCGCAGCCTTACACGTTTTTGCACTTGGTTCGAGCGTTGCAGGAGCAGGGGCAGGTTCCGGCGATCAACAAGCTTTTTCAGCCCGAGCTGATGTTGTTTTCGTTTGTCACGGGAGCTCGAAAGCCATCTCCTTCCTCGCTGGCCACGTGTGCGGAGAGGTTGGAGTTGAATGGGATTTCTCCGGGAGAGGTTCTGCACATCGGATCGAGGCTGGGCGACGACCTCTTGGTTGCAAAGAAGCTGGGGTTCAAAACTGCCTTGTTTGCCGGTGACGCGGCGAGTTTGGACGCCCCTGGCAAGCTGTTAGCGGACAAGGCGAACCATCCTGACCGGCTAGTGACCGACCTGGCCCAAATTGCACGCGTGGTCGGTGGCGAAGGCTGATCAGCTTCGCAACAATGCGGGTTTGCCGACGTCTGTTGGTGCCCGATTCTGTAGTGACGAAGTGACATGGCTGATCCGCTGTACCCTTTCTCGAAGTTCGATCTCGATAAGGTTCTGTACGACATCGATGCGATTCGCGAGGTGAATCCGCAACGATTTGAGATGGAGCAACTGACCGCAATTGTGCACATAGATGAAGAAGTGCCGGGTATCGTTGGCTACAAAGATGTCGGCGACGACGAGTTCTGGGTTCGAGGTCACATGCCGGATTTCGCCTTGATGCCGGGTGTTGTCCAGTGTGAAGCCGCCGCTCAACTTGGTGGGTTTTACGCTCGCAAGTTCGAAATCGTGGGCGGTGACTACCTTGGTTTTGGCGGAATGAACTCGGTTCGATTCAAGAAGCCGGTTCTTCCCAACTCGCGATTGGTGCTAATGGCCAAGCTTGGTCGAACTCGTCCGGGGCGACTCGCAATGTTTGAGTTCCAGGGTTACGTCGAGAGCGAGCTTGTCTTCAGCGGAGAGATGCTCGGGGTCGCCATAAAACGCGACTAGCGTCGCGCTGACCGACTGGCGAATGCCTTTTCTTGCAGGAATGAGCCGTCCGCAGTTGGTGCATTCGATCGATGGGCCGACCTTAAATCCTTGCTTCACATAGAGTCACAATGCCGGATCCCCCTCAAGATCTGAAACCGTGGTTTCGGGTACTCGAAGATCTACCTGAAAAAGTTGTTTGGTCTGAATTCTTCGGCAACGACAACCCTGTCGAGCTCGACATCGGTTGTGGTCGAGGTCTTTTTACCTTTACTGCTTCAGAAGCGAATCTTGATACCAACTACCTTGGTTTGGAAATCGACTATCGCGAAGGTCGCCGGGCAGCTCGGCGACTGCAAAAGCGAGATAGGCAAAACGCCCGAATCGTTGGCGGCGATTGCCGAGTCCTTCTGTCGAAGATGATCGATCCCAACTCTGTCGCGGCCGCGCACGTTTACTTTCCCGATCCTTGGTGGAAGAAGAAACATATGCGCCGGCGGTTGTTTACCGACGAGTTTGTGGACCTGCTATACCGGATCGTAAAACCAAACGGGCTGGTGCATTCATGGACGGACGTGGAAGACTACTTTGAAGTCATCAGTGGATTGATGAACCACGACACGCGGTTCGCTAACTTGCCCGAACCGGCAGAGCGCGATCCTGAACACGATATGGATTATCACACCAGCTTCGAACGTAAGAAACGAAAGCTGGGAATGCCGATTTACCGTGGCATGTGGCGGCGTGATGCATCGCCGGTGGTCGAGTAATCGAAGTCTCGCTGGCTCGTCAGGCTAAGCGATCGTCTTGACCAGTTCACTGACTGACGCCGCACCCTCCTCGGTAACGATTTCGGCAAGGTCATCAACTAGTCGTTCGGCAAGTCCCGGGTCGTAGAAGTTGGCGGTGCCGATTTGAACCGCTGAAGCCCCGGCGATGATGAACTCCATGACGTCGTCAATGCACTCAATGCCGCCAACGCCGATGATAGGAATGTCAGTGGCCTGTGCGACTTGGTAGACGACTCGCAGAGCCAGCGGTTTGATGGCCGGGCCACTTAGCCCGCCACAGATCCCGCCAAGTACTGGTTTGCGTTTTCGCCAATCAATGGCGATGCCCTGGAATGTGTTGACGCAAGTCACGGCGTCGGCACCCGCACCGGCGACCGCTTGAGCAATCGCTGGTACGCTGGTGACGTTAGGCGTTAGCTTTGCGATGACCGGTAGGTCGCACGATTCGCGAACCGCCGTCACAACCTCTGCGGTGAGTTCTGGGTTGGTTCCAAAATCGACTCCGCCGGTGACGTTGGGGCAGGAGATGTTTAGCTCGATGGCTGCGACGCTTCCCGCCTGTTCCAGCTTGCCAGCCATGTCGCGAAACTGATCGATCGTCTTGGCAGCGATGTTCGCGATGAGAGAAGTGCCGAGACTGCTGAGATAGGGCACGTGAGTTTCTACAAAGTAGTCGATGCCGTCGTTGTCCAGGCCGATCGAGTTTAACAGGCCGGAACGTGTTTCGATCGTTCGTGGTGGAGCGTTGCCGGGCCTGGCGTTTGGGGTGACTGTCTTCGGGACGATGCCGCCAAGACGCGTGAAGTCGACGAAGGTTTGCATTTCCTTCGCGTAACCGAATGTTCCCGAGGCAACGAGAATAGGGTTTTGCAGTGACAGACGATTCAGTTGAACAGCAAGTAGGTCAGACATTGGCTTCTCGTGGTCAGGCGGACGCGAATACTAGCCCGCTTCGATACGGTTCGTAAACTGTCCCGATAGGTTGTCGAACCCGAAAAATGGTTACAAA
>JBGCDN010000792.1:0-3241 GCA_045105495.1 Planctomycetaceae bacterium | reverse complement strand
TGTGGAAGCCTGAGTTCTTCCAGATGGCATGCGGGAAGCTCACCAGGCTGTACTTGCGAGGCTAAGATGCTGGTTCTGATGACTGTCGTTGCGTGTGTTCTTCCGCCGTCTCCAACCGCTCAGGAAGCGAAAGCCCAGACTGCAACCGGGCATGTCTTTGAAGACACCAACAAGAATCGCAAGCTCGACGCTGGCGAAACCGGTCTGGCGGGAGTTCGCGTTTCTAACGGGAAGCAGATCACCAAGACGGACAGGAACGGACGCTACGAACTGCCTGTCGACGACGACACCGTCATCTTTGTGATCAAGCCTCGCGGCTATCGCTCACCGCTTAGCAAGAACATGCTGCCTCGGTTCTATTACGTTCACAAACCGAACGGGTCGCCAAAGCTGAATTTCCCAGGCGTGAAACCAACAGGGCCGCTACCAGCTTCCGTCGACTTCCCCATGTACGCGCAAGAAGAACCGAAGCAGTTCGAAGCCATCATGTTTGGTGATCCGCAACCGCGCAATCAAAAAGAAGTCGACTGGATCGGGCATGACATCATCGAAGACCTTGTCGGCACGGAAGCTTCATTCGGCGTCACGCTTGGTGATATCGCCTTTGACAACCTGAAAACCATGCAGCCGCTTAACCGCACCATCGGATTGCTTGGTATTCCCTGGTACAACGTGATTGGAAATCACGACATCAACTATGACGTGAAAGAACGAAAACTCGCCAACGAAACCTTCGAACGCATCTACGGGCCATCGTACTACTCGTTCGACCATGGTCCGGTGCACTTCATTGTAGTCGACAACATCGAGTGGCGGTTTGACGACGACCGCAACAAGATGGCTTACCGCGGCGGTATCGGTTCCGATCAAATGCAATTCATCAAGAACGACCTTGCTCTGGTTCCTGACAACCAGCTGGTCGTCTTGATGATGCACATTCCATTGACCAACACGCACGACCGGAAGGGTCTGTACAAGCTGATTCAGGACCGCAAGTTCTGCATGTCGATTTCTGGCCACACGCACTACCACGAGCATGTTTTCATTTCGAAGAAGGATGGCTGGGAAGGCCTGCAGCCGCACCATCACGTGATTAACGTCACCGTATGTGGAAGCTGGTGGGGCGGTCAGGCCGATGAGCGTGGCATTCCTCACACGACGATGTCAGACGGCGCACCCAATGGGTATTCGACGATCTCCTTTGATGGATCCGACTACTACGTGAACTTCCGCGCGGCAGGACGGGCGGCGAGCTACCAGATGGAATTGCATGCCCCCGAGTTGGTGAAGTCATCTGAATCCGGGAAGAAGTCGTGTTTCGCCAACGTGTTCAACGGTTCCGAGAAGACGGATGTCGAAATGCGAGTAGCAGGTGGTGAATGGCAAGCAATGAAGAAGGTCCGCGAGGTCGACCCCAAACGCCAAAGTGTTTTCGACCGGGAAGCCGCAATCCTCAAGACACAACCCGATGCGTTTCGGAAGCTCAATGCGCCGCGGAAGTCGGGCCACTTGTGGCGGGTCAACCTGCCAGCTGAGCTGCCGGAAGGTACTCACCTGATTGAGGTTAGAGCGAAGTTGACCGGCAATCGTGTGTTCCACGGCAAGCGGATCATTCGTGTTACCAGCGACTGAACCTGAAACAACTGACGTAGCTTGAATTGGAAGCTCGCCAGCCCAACTTCTGCCGACGGCAGTGCACGCGGCCTCGACAACGCCGCAGGCCGCTTTCTAGTTGACGAGTGGGCACCAATAAGTACCATTTATTTCAGCAGATTTTCTTGGTTCGAGTCTGTTTCGGACCTGCTGAAGAGTTTCTTTGAGGATGCGGCAATGGCTGAAGGCACTATCAAGAAAGTGACCGACAAAGGTTTTGGGTTCATCGACACTGGAACAGGCAAAGACATGTTCTTCCACCTGTCTTGTCTCGACGGTGTTTCATTCGATGACCTATACGAAGGACAGAAGGTTTCGTTCACAGAAGGACAGGGGCCGAAGGGACCACGAGCAGAAAATGTTCGCCCTATCTAACTAACCGACGATGGATCAAACGGGACCGTCGAGAGCATTCTCGGCGGTTTTTTATGCGCGGTTAGAAACGCGATCGTGGCAGCCGCCGGAACAAATTGCAGAACCGTTTTGGTTCCGTTTGTTTGAAGACTTCAAGAGCACAATTGGAACGATGTTCCACTTTCATCAAATTCACAGACCCCAACCACAAGATGCCACGGATTTGATTGGAAAGCAGCGTTGCCAGAAGCAGGCAAGTTGGGATAGCCTTGCGCGTTTCGGCCGACCACGGGTAGAACATCGAAATGTTCCTCGGTTGGCCGCCTGACTCGCTGCAAGACAGACTGTAAATGACTCTCGCCGAGCTGCTGGAGAATCGGTTTCGCGCGGACACACGTTTCCGCGGCGCGGCCTATATTTCTGATGACTGTGTAACCGTTGCTCACGTGACCGCCGCTGAGATTCAGGTCACGGTTGACGATGAAAGCGAATTCGACACCATCCTGCGCCGAAAGGAAGGGGACGGTGAAGTCGAGTTCGAATGCACATGTCGTCAGTTCGAACGGGGCGGTGTCTGTAAGCATCTCTGGGGTGCCATCCTTGCCGCCGATCATCATGGCTACATCGACCCGGCCAGTCGTCCCGGCAACATATTGCCATTTCTCGCTCCAAATCGCGGCGCGAGACTGAACTTCGACGACGACTTCTACGGCGAAGACATGGCCGGTCCCGGCGCGGCCGCCGAAATTGTCGACCGCCCGCTTTGGGAATCTCAGCTGGATTCTTTGTCTCAGCAAATCGTTGAACGGACGGGAACCGGTTCCAACAAAACAAACCGCGAACGTCGCGTGTTTTACGAAGTCGATATTGAAGCGAGTCACGAAGCCGGTCAGCTGGTCATTCAAACATCTCAGCAGCAACGACGAGCTGCGGGTGATTGGGGCAAACTAAAACCGCTGCGGATTGCTCCGGACCGGCTGTCTCAGATCGAAACAGCGGAAGACCGACGTTTCCTCTCACTACTAAGCGGTGGCGTTCCGGAACGCTCAGCGTGGCAGCAACGTCAACAACAGTCTTCAGCAGCAGCCCATCGTTTTACTGTTCCATTCGAACTCGCCGCGATGCTGATCAGAGACATCTGCGCGAGTGGCAAACTACGGTTTACTGAAGAAGAGACAGTTCTGGAATTCGATGAAGGCGACCCTTGGGAACTGGGGCTCACCGTGATGCCAAC
>JBGCDN010000791.1:0-5264 GCA_045105495.1 Planctomycetaceae bacterium | reverse complement strand
CACGGGGACAACAGAGCTTTCAAGAACTTTCGGAAGCATCACGCCGCCCGCGTTCTGGTCGAACAACCAAACCGTCCACGAAATCGGCGCGCGGCTGATTTGCATGAGCGATGCGATCTCGAATTCCTGGAACACCAGCAGAAAGACAATTGCGAAAGCTGGCAGAGTTCCCATCAACGGTCCGCGCAAGAAGCAACCGGCATGTCCGCGTAGCCGACGGAACAAGCTGGTGTCGGTTCGCAATAGTAGTCGTCGGCAATGGATGGCTTCTGCTGACAACCGTGGTGCCGGCATGAACCAAAGAACCAGCGCGGCGACGGGAACGAATCGGCACAGCAACAAGGCCGCATACAGAACTTCCGCCAGTACATCCGCGCTGTTGAGTGGCCGATCCATCGTCTGTGGTAAGCGCACCTGCGTCGGCAGAGCCACGGTGACGTTTGGGTCGGCCAGTTCTTTTACGAGGCGAAGAGTCGTCTCGCGATAAACGAAACCAATCAGTAGTTCTGGCATAAGGAATGGAGCCAGCAGGAACGTTAGCAACAGCCAACGAAGAGTAGTTGATCGCGATGACTGGCTACGCAGCATCCGGCAAAGACAAATTGCAATCGGCAGGCAGAGTGCCGCGATGAATATCGCTCTGGCGAACGACCAGACGCACGCTTCCAGCAAACTCACTGCAGATACTCTGACTTCAGCCAGTCAAGGCAGGCCGCTTGAGACTTCGCCGTCTGTTTTAGATCGAACCCGTCCTTCGCCCACTCGCGTAGCTGCTTTACTTCGCCGGTTAACTGAGTTTCATCGACATCACCCAGTGGCACCTGACGCGACGGCGAATTGGCCATCGCGAGTTCGACTTCAGCAGACAACAACCAGTCGACAAACTGTTCAGCCAGCTGTCGCCGCTTCGTCCCTTTGATGATGGCGACTGTATTCGGAATGCAGATCGTCGAACCATCGTCCAATCGAATTGGCAACGCCTTCACCGGCTTGTTTCTGTCGACGGCTCCGAAGTAGTCGTCGGTGTCAGTAAGACCAAGATCCAAAACTCCATCCGCAACAAGATTCCGTACGGTTGAGTTTCCCTGAACCTCTCGGATGTTGCGTTGATGCAGGTCTCTGTGCCATGCTTTGGTTTGATCAGCCCCCAAGTGTTCCCAGAGCACGGAGTAGTGCGAGCGGGTCGTGCCGAACAGCGGTTTGGCGATCGCCACTTCAGCCAGCGGACCTGCCATTCGCTTCGCGATCTCCGCTTCTGAGCATTCCATTGCGTCGGTATTCACAATGTAGACCCGCAGTCTTCCCGCAAAACCAGTCCACGCTCCATTCGGATCTTTATACCGATCAGGAATTCGATCGAACCCTGTTCCTTTGTAAGGTTCAAGCAATCCCGCTTCCTGGATTTGCAAAGTGTTAAGCAACTGGTTGTTCCAGAACACGTCGCACCGCGGGTTATCACGCTCGGCAAGAATTAGGTTCACCAGCCCCAACGACTTACTTGCCTCTTCATCGAACCGAACCGAAACCTTCACGCCCGTTTCTTTTTCGAACCGAGCAAAGATCTCCTCAGAAAACACCGCGTCATGCGCGCAATAGACGATAAGTGTGTTGCCATCAGTCTGGTCTTGAGAACGCCAAGCTGAAACTGCGAACAACGTCGCAACGATCGCGCCGATAGCGAAGGGCACGATGAACTTGTTCTCCGTCATCGCCCCACCTCCCGCACCTGACACTCTCCCACTGGGAGAGTTGGGCTCTCAGGCCCGGAGAGGGCTGAGCCGTTTAAGTGCACAAGACGACCAAGTTTGCCTTGGTCTGCGCCGTCGCCCTCCCCGTCGCTTAGGCTCCGACCCTCCCGCCTGCGGGAGGGTGTCTGGGTTCTCGGCAGGGGAGTGTGGCTACTTCTTGTCACCGGCTGCCTCAGATCCGCCGGTGCCACTCTGGCGATTGTTTTCGTCGATGTTGTCGAAGTACTTCTTGATGCCGTCAACGTATCCGGGTGGAACCTGTTCTTTCTTGATCGCTTCCGAGACTCCCTGCTTCACCTTCTGCAGGCTGCTGGCAACTTCCTTCTTAAACTCACCCGACTCCGACATACCTTTCGTTTTCCAGCTCAGCAGGTTCTTACCGGCCTGAAGCTGGGCTAGCGATTCTTCTTTCTTGAATCCGGTTTCCTGTGAATCGTCTTCTTCAGCGGGAGGTCCGCCTTCGCCTTGTCCTTCGCCGCTGCCTCCTTCGCCGGATTCGTCGCCACCTTCCCCCATCATCTCGCGATACATCTCGGCGTAGTCTTCAATCGATTCCATACCTTCCATCTCGGAACCATCGAGGCGCTCTTCGCCGTTGAGTTGTCGAGCCATCTGAATCGCTTCGAGAGCTTGTTCTAGTTTCTGAAGCTCTTTTGCCGCCTGAGCAAGGTTTTCGGTTTCGGCCTTGGACAGTTCCAGCGATTCCAAGGCGGCCTGCATCGCCTCTTCAGACATCTCTTCGTTCTCGCGTCCGGCCTGCATCTGATCCATGGCGCGCTCGAGAGCTTGAGAGAGTTGTTTGGAGTTCGCTTTGTCTTTCGCGAAGTTGGCGAGATCCTGCATATCCTTCTTCAACTCGCGAGCCATCTCTTTACGCTTCTCTGGATCCTTCTCCTTCGCCATGGCTTTCAGCTTGTCCTGCATCTTGGTGATCTCGCCAAGCAACTTGTCTGACTTGCCTTCTTTTAGATCCTTCAACCATTCCTTGGCCTTCTGACTTTGCTCGCTCATGCCGCCGAAGCTTTGGTTCGAAATCTGCTTGCTTAACATTTCGCGAAGTTGCTTTGAGTTCTTCGCATTGAATCGCTTGCTGATGTTCGACTTGCGTTCGACAAGGACCTTTTCCTGAGCCTTCTTCTTGACCTTGCCGGGCCGCATTTTCTTGAGTGCGTCGGTTAGTTTTTTCAGTTCCTTCTCGGCAGCAGTATCACCACCCTGTTCTTCGTTATCCTTCTTTAACTGCTCTGCGCGGGCGACCGTCGCCTTCTTGCTCATGCGGAGTTCTTCAGCCAGCTTTGTCATGGCCTCAGCCGCTTCGACTTTGCCGAAGGGGTCGAACTGCGGAATCAAGAACGTGAGACAGACAGCCAATGCGGTCACAAACACTGGACCGAGTCGGTTGGAGACTTGGTAAGGCACAACTTTGGCCGGTTCAATTTTCTCTGACTTCTGTTCGGCGTCGCGTTTTACCAATTCCTGATATCCGCCAGCAGAACTGTCGAGCTTCGAAACCGTTAAGAACAGATCTTTCGAATTGGCGTGCAGATCGATCTCACGAGCTGTTTCGCCAATACTTGGTCGCTTGTGAAAAATGATTCCGCAAATGACAGCCAGCACAGGTACGGCAGACAGTGTCTGCCACGAGAACCAATGCGCCGGAATGAACCCACTTAGCCGGCTCACCAGAATCGCGACCAAATAGATACCGGCCAGCCAGATAAACGACTGGTAGGTCGCTCGGGCGATTGCGGAAAGGCGAAGGCGAGAGCCCACGCGTTGTATTAGCGAAGCGGCGTTTGGCAGGTCACTCATATCGGCCTCAATGCGATTCGGAACGCCTCAGGAAGCGGTTTCCACGTGTCTTGTAGCACTTCGCTATCTGACTGATGTTATTTCGGCAAATCCCGGTCATCAACAGGATTCCGTTTAGACAGCAGTTTGTCTAACGAAATCCCAGAAGAGCTCGTTTCATCGCCCTCGCCTACTTTTCGTCGGCTTTCGCCACTTTGGTCCGCAGCCACGCCGCCGCGTTCGCTTTTTGATCGTCGGTGGGCTTCTTCATCCACTTGAGCTTCAGCGGTTTTCGTTCTTCGGCCAGCGTGAGTTTCCGTTCGATGATTTGCTGACGTCGCGATGTGAGAATGCGAATGGTGTCGCCGACTTTGTATTGCTTCATGCGACCGCTAAGCGAACTGCTGTTAACTCGGAACCCATTGATCGCCAGCACTTCATCACCAACATTCAAACCCGCTTCGGCTGCAGGTGATCCGCTTTGGACGCGAGAGATTGCGTAGCTCGAACTTCCGCTCGCGGTGAAACCGGTCCATGGCTTCGGCTCCTTTTTCTTCTTCTCTTCCTTTGGCTTCTCGTCGGTTGACTTTTCGTCTGCTTCGGAAGTCTCCTCATCTTTCTTGTCACCAGTCTTTCCCTGAAATTCCAGCCCGTAGAGGGCAAGGGCGTTTTCGTACTCCATGGGAGACGTCGTATCGATGTGTGTGCGGAACCAATCTGTCAATTCCTTGCCGGCAACTTCGGCGACCGTCGCTCGGAAGTCTTCTGGCAGATATCCGTCTTTCTCGTGCCGCTGGAACATCAATCGCATGACATCGTCGAGACTCTTTTCATTCTTCGTCGCGCGACGGATTTCGGCGTCCAGCAAGAAACCAGCGACGGCTCCTTTGCCGTAGTAGCTGACGCGTGTGTTTCTTGAGTTCTCATCGGGACGATAAAACTTGATCCACGTATCTCGCGATGAATCGCGGAGGCTTTGCACATCCTTACCCGGATACTTTTCAACTCCATCGATGTCCGACGACAGAGCTTCAATGTACTCGTCACGAGTTATCAGCCCCGCGCGGACCATGGCAAGTGATTCGTAGTAGCTGGTCAGGCCTTCTGCGATCCACAAGCTGTCTGTGTAGTTCTCTCGCTCATAGTCGTACTTGCGGAGACCGCGTGGTCGCAGGCGGCGGACGTTCCATGTGTGAAAGAACTCGTGGCTCACCAAAGTCAGCCAGCTCTTGTAGTCCTTCTTGACACGGTATCGCCATCGGCTGGTCATCAGCACGGTGCTGTTGTCGTGTTCCAGGCCGCCTCCGGATTCGGTGATCATGTTGAAGATGACGTATCGTGGGTACGGCACATTGCCCCACATTCGCTGATGTTCGGCGACGACTTTCTCGACATCCTTCGCGGCCTTATCGACGTCCCAGTAGTTCTCGCCATTTTGATTCACCAGCCAATGCGGCTTCCCGCCTACTTCAAATTCCGCCGTCTGCGGATTTCCGAGGAGCAGGGGGGAATCGACTAGTTCGTCGAAGTTGTCAGCGACATACGCGTTTGTGTTTTGGAGTTTGGATAGCGGGCTAACAATCTGTTTCCAGTTGCCATTTAGCTGCGGCATGATGATGTGTTGCCGCTCTCGACCACCGACCAGAGTCAAGTACGACGGGGCTCCGTTAAGCAAAGCGAAGTCTTCTTCTACCCAGTTGGTGCGGACACTCATCTCTCGGCAGT
>JBGCDN010000790.1:0-2583 GCA_045105495.1 Planctomycetaceae bacterium | reverse complement strand
GCTCTGCTTGCTCGCGGGCAGTTTCCGACTTGGCCTGTCGCATTTCCTTTGCGGTGTCGGCGATGTCCTGATCCAATTCTCTTTGCTTGCTGCTAGTGCCGAAGAAGCTGCTGAAGCCATTGGTTGTTCGAGGTAGAGTAGTCTCCCGCAAGCCCGTCGCGCGGCTTGGGAATCGATTCCGTGAGGTTTGGGTTGAGGGTTCTTCCTGTGTGGCGAACGGTGTCATGAACCAGGCTGCCAGCAAAGAGCCGGTCAGGATGATGCTTTTAATCATTGTCTTATCCAGTCTGTGTTTTGAACTGTGTTGTTTGTATTGAAGAGGGCGGTGTCCGGAGAGCTACTGAGTTGCAGTCTTGCTTTCGGCGAGTCGATACTCGCCAGGCTTCAGAGCTGGCATTCCCAGTTCTTCGCGAGCGATGTTGGTTTTATCAAGATCAACAATGACCGGCGGCAGGATGGTTCCTGTCTTACGATCGAACTGTTGATTGGTTCCATAGAGTTGAGGCTGCCGCAGAATCTTGCCTCGCATGTTGTCCACGAAAGTTGCAAACATTTTGCCTTTCATTCGTCCAGACTGCACCTCGGGCAGAAGAAGCTTTGACATGTGGTCGATGTGATCTTCGATCTCTTCAGCGGGGCAGGGAGGATGCAGCAGCAAGACAAACAGCCTGTCATGCTTCACGCCAATCCGCTTTGGCGAAGGGTATCCGTGTTCGCGAACAATGTCGTAGAAGTCGGCGTAATTCTGCTTGTCGTTCTTGAGCTGCAGTTGCTGGAGCAATGACTGTACTTCGGGACTGAGCTGGCGTTTCTTAGACGCCATTTCGACCAGCATCGCCTTCGTGTCAAGCTGGTTCAGTCGTTCGATTTCAGCGTCGTCAGTCGTTCCGAACGATAAGTAGCTTCGGAACTGCTGATCTCTTTCAAGAATCTGGTCAATCCGCGACCGAATGATCCGCTGGTCCGTCTTTGAAAGCGCCTTCGTATCAGCTGTGGCGATTTCTGGTTCAGACGCAGATTGCTGGCTCGGATTGCCAACCACTGACGCCTTCAAGGCGGTCGAACCGACGAATGTCAGTGCTATGACCGCGGAGAATATTGAGACTCGCATTGTTGTCCTCCTGTTTCAGGATGGCCGTTTTCCGGCCTACAGGAAGCTCAACGAACGATTTTCACGGGTCTTACACACGAAATTGGAAAAGAAAGAGCCTCACCAGTCTGGCTGAATGGTGAGGCTGCTCGCGTTGGTCCTGGAATCTGCAATCAAAGTTCTTCAGAGTATGCTGTGACTAGCCTTGCATGAGTCCGACCGACTTTGGCAATCCACTTTCGAGTCTCTTCGGTTTCTCCGTCCTCGATCGTGTGTTCCAGTAACTCAAGTTGCTCGCGCAGAACCCGTGCTTTCCAGTGATGGTAGTCGCTTACAGAACCGTGCCGGATGAAGACGCCTACCTCCAGCTTTCGCGACCAGTCGGTGTAGCCATCAATCCAATAAGTGGCATGTGTTGCGTCATCTATTAGGGCACCATGAAGAGCCTCACCTTTAGCGAGAAACATCTCCTTCAGAACGACTTTAGGCGGTGGGTAGTAGGCGTAGCACCCGGCAACACTCACAGCGACGACAACCAAGAGTACTAATCCTCCCAGCACGTGCGTCGGCAAGATGACGTCTCTTTTGAGCTCACCGTCTCGACCAGCTTCGATCCAACGCTGGGCATGCCCTTTCATGTCGATAAGGCGAACCAGGAACCCCACAACCAGGCAGCCAACTAATATCCTGAACGCCTGGAATTCGAACGGTTGAACCAGCTTCTCAAGTTTTTGCATCGCATCGCTTTGATAACCCTCGTCTGAGACGACACCGGGAGTGAACGGCTGGCAGTAGACGTCGAATGCATGCGTGTGTCCGGCTGGCTGAACGTCGCTCGGGAACAACGGGCCATCAACCGCGTACGCGAGTCCGAGAGCAATTCCACCTAACAGCGCCATCCAAACAACGGTTCTCTTGATGCCATAGTTCGCTGATAGCCAACCCAGCAAACCGAGATTCATACCGGCACCGAGCGTCAACAAGATGAAAGCAGCGCCGATTGAGTTCGCGTGTTGGAACATCATTCCCATCTGAGCCATGGCTAGCATTGGCGTGGCGTAAACTGGTACGGCGAGGCCCAACATGTGTAGCGGCGCGAGCACATTGTCGTGATTGAAAGAAGCTTGAAGCGAATTAGCCGGTAGCAGAACCCCAAGAACGCCGGTTCCGATCAGCCCGACGAGAATGAACAGCGTCGAGCGCCCTGTGATGTCTCGTCCAGCGGCCACACCCGCCGCGGCTACTCGACGGACTCCAAACTCAATTGGTTCTTCGTCGGGTACTGGCAACGCTGAGTCTGGAAATAACTTGTCCCAGAGCACACCCAGCAGAGTAACAATCACCAGCGAGCATCCAGCAAATGAAATGATCGCGGTGGGTTCGCTGAGCGTCAGTCCGTACAGCAACGACAATGGGTTGAACAGTGGTGCCGAGATTGCGAATGCAAAAATGGTTCCACCGCTTAAACCGCACCGGCGAAGTTCCCGCACAAT
>JBGCDN010000789.1:0-8212 GCA_045105495.1 Planctomycetaceae bacterium | reverse complement strand
GGCACATTCGCGGCTATGGGGTGATACGCCAGTTCTTCTTTAACAATGATCGGGGCTAGAGATGGCCTGCGCGGCGGCGATGTGATCGCTTGCTTCGCCTTCTCAATGACCCCTTGAAGCCCCTGTGCGGTGACCGGTTTTACCTGCCCTAGTTCGCGCGCTTTGTGGCGGCGGTTGACCGAGGCAGCGATTTTTTCGACACGCGTTTGAATTGCAGTGCGCCGAGCCGTCAGCAAACGAGGCTGAAGCTCTGTCATGATCGACAGTCTCCGCCACATCTCGTCTCGTTTGCTTGTTACGGCTTCTTTGGCTGCATCCATCACTTCAGATGTTCGCTTTTGGCCGGACGAAATCTCATTGCGTGCTTTTTGCGTAAGCCAGTTTCGATCGGCGGGTTGCTCCAGCCAGCGGTAATGAACTTCGATGTCGTACCGAGAAACGTCTGTCGCAAAGACGGCTTCGTTTGTCAGGATGCGCCCATCCCTGCCAGGAATCGATTCGTACTCGATTCGGGTGATGTTGAATGTTTCAACATAGTCGTCCCGCAAGTTCGTTTGGATATATGCGAGACGAACTGCGATCGCCGCAAAGCACACTGCAAACAAAACAAACACCGCAAGCAGTCTTTGGTTCCAGTCAATTGGTTGATGAGAACCGGTTGGACTTGCAGCCTGGCTGGAATATGTAGGCAGTAACCTGTTCTGCATGAGGTTACCTGACCTGAAGCCCGACGGGTGTTCCTACTGCACCGCTGGCGGCAGGCGACTGACGAAATCTCTCTGCAAGCCAAACGAGAAGTGATCGCAGAAGCAGGACAGTGACTACCACAAACCACGTTAATAGGACGGATGTTGTGAAACTTAGTAGGCCCTGTAGATCACCGCTCAGCTGTAGTGTTCGCGGCAGACTCGCACACACAACGAACGCCAGCGTCGTACAGGCAGTGATGTGAAGCGGGCGTTTGTGAGCATGGGGCACAGCGGTTCGGGCAATGAACGCGACTGCGAGGTAACTGAATGCTGTTGTTCCAATCAGCTGGCTTCCGGTCACGTCGTTCATCAGCCCGATCAGTGTTATCCAAATCAAAGCTGGCTGATGGGCGAAGAAGACCAATACACACGCCGCGATGCAGACCATCGGATCGATCGTGAATGGGGGGATCGAACCAGAGGTCTGCACGATTGCGATTACGTAAAGCAGCAGCATTAGGACGAAGTGCTTCATTGCCCCAGCACCCTCGTCGTATTCAGGCTCTCGCGGAGGATGGACACCGTCTGAATCTTGTCTGGATTGAGGTGTGGTTCTACTTCAATCCGCCACCGTTGGCCGGCTTGAAGTTCGGCTTTGGTTACTCGCCCGTAGTACATCGGAGCTGGAAAGCGGGCAGATCGGCCGCCGGTGTAGACAGTGTCGCCGACATTGACTGGTTCTGTGTAAGGCAAGCCGGTCAGCTGGCATTTGCCATTTCCGAGCCCTCGAAGAATGCCTTCGGCTCCAAACTGCACGCCTTCTTCGGACTCTCGCAGTAGCTGCGCCCGCCCCGAGTATTTTGGATTCGTGATGAGCTGAACCGCGCTAGTCCATCTTCCGGTGCGGATGATACGACCCAAAACACAGCGACCCGCGTAGACGGGCTGTCCAGCGGTTACACCAGCAGTCGTCCCCTGATCCAGAATTGGTTCCGCCGCGTAGACCACGAAGGCTTCCTTCACGGCACCACCTGCGGTGCCAAGGTCAACAAGGATAGAAGCGAACCGGTCCAGTTCACGCTCACGGCCAAGCACCCGTGCTTCAAGTAGATCTCGGAGCAACAGCGGAGTCGATGTTTGAGCAACAAACGGGGCGACGCCAATCTTCCGTGTTCTATCCAGTTCTTCACGAACCGTTGCCTGCTGGATTTGCTCCCGTCGCAACTTGAGTTCTAGTGCGTCAATTCGCTCGCGAAGCTCTTGAGTCGATCCTTGTGATTCAACAGCAACTGCAGATGGGGAGTTGGTTCCCATGACAGCTTCAACCGCCAAATGACCGGGCCGAAGCAGATCGATTGTTGTGGCTCGCAGTGCGGATTGAAGTTGTTCCGGCAGCAGCATGCACGCACCGCTGACAACGGCACACATCAGTGCGACGCGCCACGCGTGTCTTTCGGTTGCGTTGCTGCTGTTCATGCTGATGCTGTTCAGAAGCTAGAAGTCGCCCTGTCCATCGTCGAGCCCCTCGCGCCACTGCGCGAGGTGGTCGAGGCAGATGAGGACTCCTCGCGTTACGGTTCTCCGCGGATCGTCGGCGATCGTAACTGGGATGCCGAGATGCTCTCGCATGTAACGATCGATGCCGCGAATCAGTGCTCCACCGCCAGCTAGAACCAAGCCGGTGTCGGCGAGGTCGGATACCAGTTCTGGCTGGCATTGTTCAATGACTGACCGAATGCTTTTCAAAATTGTGTCCAGCGGTATGTTGAGAGCTTCGCGGATCTGTTCGCTCGTGATGAGTGCTTTTCGTGGGATACCACTAATGGTGTCGAGCCCGCTCACTCGGCCTGTCAGTTCTTCATCCAACGGATACGCGCTGCCGATTTCTATTTTCAGTTGTTCCGCCGTTTGCATTCCGATGCGGAGCGAAAAGGCGTCGTGCATGTAGTCGACGATTGCCTGGTCCATCGTGTCGCCAGCGACTCGAATTGACTTGCTAACCACGATGTCGCCGAGACTCATGATGGCCACTTCGGTTGTGCCACCGCCGATATCACAAATCATGCTCGCCAGCGGTTCAGAGATTGGCAGTCCGGCTCCAATACCTGCGGCTCGAGATTCTTCGATCAGGAAAACCTTGCCGGCACCAGCTCGTTCGGCACTGTTGAAGACAGCTCGTTTTTCAACGGGGGTGATGCCACCGGGAACCGCAATAATCACCCGAGGTTTGCCGATGCCTTGCCTAACGGCTTTGCGGATGAAGTACCGCAGCATCTCTTCACACAGCGCGAAGTCGGTGATGACACCATCGCGGAGAGGTCGGACGGCGGTAGTGGAATCAGGCGTCCGCCCCAACATCTGTCGGGCGAGTTTGCCGACGGCGGTGCCTCTTCCAAGTACGCGTTTCGAACCTTTTTCGAGCGCAACGACGGAGGGTTCGTCGACCATGATCCCTTCGCGAGGAACACCAATGAGAGTGTTCGCCGTTCCAAGATCGATCGCGAGATCGGGGCTCAAGCGTTGGCGCAGCCAGTCCAGCATCCGTGCAGATGGCTTTCGTCAGGGTAGGAATTCCACGCGCAAACCACGCGCTTTCTGCCGGTGTTGTACGCCTAAAGCGGCAAATACTGCAATATGCGATTGCAGTGGAGGTTTGCGGGGCTTTGGCAGACTCGGTAGTCGCCCGAGCGGCAATGCACTTGGGGTTTGCGTTCCATCCCTGCCGTTGAATCACGCGCGTGACTCAACGGTAGATCCAAGTAAGCCGTTGGTTCTATGCGGCGACCTGATAGTCGTACGAACCGAGCGCCCACCATAGGAACAGCACCGCCGCAAGCATTGCTGCTGTGCCGATGAAGAGAAGGGCTGTGTAGATGTCTGGGGTCGGAGTCTTATAGCTTTGACGTGACATTGTCGTCCCTTTGAATCATGCCGTTGCGGAACTTTTCATCGACGACGCCAACGGCCGAATCGCTGTTAACTTCTCGAAGAATGATGTCGCCGAGGAACTTGGCCCCTCGGTAGACGTGAAGTCGGTTTCCGACTTCGACAGCGTCATCCTGACCAAGAGAGATGGAAACCAATTCCAGACGTCCGGAACGTTTCGTTCTCAGCACCTTGCCATTCACAAGCTCAACCGGTTCGCGTCCTTCTGCAATAACCTGACCACTTGGATCGATCCGAGCCCGTGGGTTTAGACCTTCTACCCTGATGATTGTTGAGAGACGCGCGATCGTTTCCTGATCGACTTTGTCCTTCGAGATCGCGGCAGCAAGCTGTCGGCTTTGCTCAAGGATTGTGTCGTCTTTCTTACGGCCGTCCGCCACCAGGCTATCAACCTGGCTGCGTAGCTTGCCGGCTTCTTCTCGAAGAGCCTTGGCTTCAGCAACTCGAGCGGCGGCTTCTTCTGTGGCGATCTTCGATTCTGCCTGAGCGACATTGGCTTCAATGCGAGCTTTCGCAAGTTCACCGACGTCGCCTCCATCAACACCGACAACTTCGTCCAAAGCCGTCTTCGCGGCGTTGTATTGGGCGAGGTACGTTGCTGATTGTTCCTCAGCTGCCTTGAGAGCGGCACTTTGTTCTTTAACGAGACGATCGCGTTCATTTTGCGAATTCGTCAAGCTCGTTTGTGCCTGCTGCAACTGCGTGGCATTCTCATCTGCCGCTGTTTTCCAGCTTTTATTTGTCTGGAACACGGCAGCAGCGAACGCCATAAACATTATCGATAGGAACAACTGCAGAATAATGAGCAGTTTGCTTACCTGATTCATGCTGTACTCCGCCCGGGAAGGCTAGTCGTCCTGCGACTGGCTGGCCCGCTGCTTCAAACTGTTGAGATGAATCTGAAGCCGCAGCAGCTCATCGGCTAGTTCTCGTCGCAATCCGACAAGGCGAGCACGATCAGTTCGCAGTACTTCAAGTTCGTTTGTCAGTCGGTAAACATCCTTGCGTCGGTTCTCTGCTTCCGTGCGTGTATCTGTTGTTTCACGAACTCGCTTCGTCACGATGTCTGATTGTTGCAGAACATCTTTGTGTAATTCAGCGAGATAACTTTTCACCTCTGCCTGACGTCGAGTCATGGCGTCGGTATCGATTTGCTTCAGTTCTCGAATGGCATTGAGATCAGCGTCTACGTTGGGAATTTCGTCCCTCAGCATTCGCAGTTCGGCCTTCTGTCGAGAATCAAGATCCTTTCGGGCTTTGACAACCGCATCGGCGAGCCGTGCTTTTGGAACACTGGGCATCGGCCCATTCGGACCGGTCACTGTCCACTTGGCATCTTCGCCTTCACTTAACTGAAAGCTGTATTCGCTAAGGTCGTTAGCTTGGATTTCAGCCGACCAGTTTACGCCACCAGCCGTGTAGGCCACGATCAACCCAAGGAAGACCATGCTGGCGACGGCAACGAAGACCGACAGTACCTTATTGAACGTATTTGTCATCGACGCGATCCGCCACGCATTTCATTGCGAAGAAGTTGGACATGGAAAGACATTCTGACCTCACGGACGAGATTCCGTTTCGACCAATGAAGTAAGAGGAGCCTGATATCGCGAATGCTCTTCATTCGGGGGCAGGCGAAGGTCTTTCGATGTTTCGGATGTGCTTACCGCGTCTCGATTTACGGCTCGAAACGCCCAAAATGAGTATATGTCTCGCTAAAAACGAGTGTCAATTAGAAACCGGGCTGTCCACGCAGTGCAGCGAATGCAGTTGGACAACGTAAGTTTTGCCGCTTCGAGGGATGTTGCCAACTTGCAACACGGCAATTGGTTCCAATCTGCCGGCCCGTTGAGGTTCTGGTGGGACTATGCCGTTTAAGTGGCCCACTGGTTCCCCTTGTGAAGACGACAACCACCTTGAGCGGCGAACATTCGCTAAACTGGAGCGACAGGAAGACTCGGTCTAAGGGCATTATATGAACAATCTTGCACGCGTCGTTGTTGTCGGAGGCGGCTTTGCCGGTTTGAATGCGGTAAAGGGCTTCAAGAAGTCCAGCGATGTCCATGTCACGCTCATCGATCGGCGAAACCACCATTTGTTCCAGCCGCTGCTGTATCAAGTCGCCATGGCTGGTCTAAGCCCGGCCGACATCGCAGCTCCGCTTCGCGGGATTCTCTCGAAGCAAAAAAACGTGCGGGTGTTGCAAGGCGAAGTTCAGGCTGTGGACTTCGATGGTCGTAAGGTCAAAGCTGACTTCGGCGACGTGCCATTCGATTACCTGATCCTCGCATGCGGGGCCAAACACAGTTACTTCGGAAACAGCGATTGGGAACAGCACGCTCCTGGGCTGAAGACAGTTGAACAAGCGACCGAGATTCGACGCCGAGTTCTGACCGCTTTCGAAGAAGCCGAACGGTCCACGAGTCCGGTGGAGCAGCGTCGTCTTCTAACCTTTGTCGTTGTTGGTGGCGGACCAACCGGTGTCGAACTGGCTGGCGCGATTGGTGAGATGAGTCGGTATACGCTTGCGAAAGACTTTCGCAGCATCGATCCGAGTCTCGCTCGTGTCATTCTGATTGAAGGTGGTCCTCGAATCCTTCCAATGTTCTCGCCTAAGCTTTCGAACCGGGCGACTCGCGACCTTGAGTCGCTGGGTGTTCATGTCTGGACATCAAGCCTCGTGAAGCATGTCGATGAAGACGGCGTTGACGTTGGCGACGAGAATATCTGCGCTGCGACGGTGTTGTGGGCGGCTGGCGTGCAGGCTTCTAGTCTCGGTAACAAGCTTGGTTTCGAAACCGACCGGGCCGGCCGGGTTTTGGTCGAACCGGATCTCAGTGTGCAGGGCCACTCGGACGTTTTTGTTGCCGGCGATCAGGCTCATTGTGAAGCTGATGGGAAGCCTCTACCCGGAGTCGCTCCGGTTGCCATGCAGCAAGGGAGGTTTCTCGCTCAGAACATTTTGGCTGACATTGCAGGTCAGGAACGCAAACCTTTTCGATACACCGACAAAGGAAAGATGGCGACCATTGGACGGAGTCGAGCCATCACGGAAGTTGGGCGATTCAGATTGGGTGGCTTCGTTGCCTGGCTGGTTTGGTTAGTGGTCCACGTCTATTACTTGACCGGATTCCGGCGTCGCTTCTTTGTTGTCTTAAGTTGGGCTTGGTCTTATCTCACCTTCCGGCGCGGTGCTCGGCTGATCGTCGGTAAGGAATGGCAGTCTTCCGAGCCAGCGAAAAAAGAAGCCCGTGACACGCTGACTGCTGGGCAAGGATAGAACGATGAGTGGTTTCTGGGCGGGTGGCGCTCGTGATTACAAGCGGGCGTTAAATCGAGAATACGATGCGGCCAGTCGATGCCTGCGGTCGCTGGTGTCGAATGAAGCCGACGCCGGCAAACGGAAGGAACTCGAGAAAGAGCTTGTCGAGTTGGAAGACCGCTTCCGCAGTCGCCTGAACGCCATTGATCGTTCCGTCTTCTAGCAGCTTCCGGTTGCATCAGCGTGCGGCCAACATTGGGATTGTGTTGACCACGCGACTCAGCGCCGCATGGGCTTTTCTCCAATGGGTGGAATTCCAAACCCTTGCAGACGGCGAAGTGCCCTACATAAAACATGCTCCGCCGATTTCATGGCGACACTCTGTGAAAGAACAACATGCTCGACCAACGCCACACGGCGGTGCTGCTGTTTGGACCACCTGGGGTTGGAAAGGGAACCCAAGGCGGACTGATTGGCAACATTCCAGGCTTTCGCCACGTATCAACCGGAGAGATGTTTCGGTCGATGGATCCGACCACTCCGCTTGGGAAGAAGGTTCGCAGTTTCACTCGCGATGGAAACTTCGTGCCGGATGCTCTGACCATCCAGATCTTCCGAGCCTTCATTGAAGATGACATCAATTCGGGGCGGTTCCATCCGCAGGACGAAATTCTGCTCCTCGACGGTATCCCTCGAAACGCACAGCAGGTCGAATTCATTGCGGCCGACATGGATGTTCGACTTGTGGTTCATCTGGTGTGCCGAGATGAAGAGAAGATGATCCGTCGGATTCGCGATCGAGCCGCCCGCGAACATCGTGTTGACGATGCCCGGGAAGAAGTCGTTCGTCACCGTTTTGAAGTCTATCGACAGCAGTCTGCTCCCGTTTTGAACTGCTATCCGCCGGACATGATTGTTGACGTGCCGGCAGACGGTAGCCCCGCCGAGGTGATGCGTGACTTGTTGAACAAGATGATTCCGATTCAAAACGCCCATCTGCAGAACAACACGACATCTTGAATCGCCACTGTTGACACATGATCCCGAGTGTTGACATCTTTAGAGAGCAAACATCGTAGTCCCTGGTAGAGCGTCGTAGCCGAATCATGCTGATTCCATACAACACTGACGCTCCCGTTTACTACTTCCCGATCGCCACGATTGGGTTGATCGTCGTCAACTTCGTTTGCTTCGTCATTACAAACGCAGGGACGTCGGGCAGCGACATTTGGGTTCTGTCGTACAGCGATGGGCTTCAGCCACTGCAATGGGTTTTTAGCCTGTTCTACCACATGGGCTGGGGACACCTGGTTGG
>JBGCDN010000788.1:0-5569 GCA_045105495.1 Planctomycetaceae bacterium | reverse complement strand
CTGGAAATTCACACAGAGCAAACACTAGCCGAAGGTGAGATCCAGATCGGTGGTATTGCCGCAGACGGAACCGTCAATGGGATTCACGCTTTGGGGGTCGTTCGTGAGAGCGGCGAACTTCAGGTTACCTCCAGCAAGAACCTGTCAGTCAACATACTGAAGCAGGATCGAGTCACCAGAACCTCACAATCCAGCAACGGATTCGCTTGGCGGTTCTACGGTTCTGACATGCAGGTCGCAGTCGCCGCCAGTGCGATCGAACCGCGTGTCCTCGCCACTCAAACCGCCCAGTACAGGATTACCGATGACAACGAACTGCGATTACGCTCTCGTTTCAGCTACCGAGTTGAACGCGCGGGCATCTTTGAGTTGTCGCTCGTCGTGCCCGAGGGACTAACGCTCGACAATGTCGTTGGGCCACACGTCAGCGACTTCAATATTGCGGACGGAACACTCACGGTAACGCTGTCTGCAAAACGCATGGGCAAGATCGACATTGTCATCGATGGCCGCATGGACTTCGCTGCGGCAACGGAAGCTCCGAAGGCATTGCCGTTTCTGCGAGCGAATGAAGTGGCGAGAGAAACGGGTCGCATTGCGATCATGTCACCGCCTGCGATTGAAGTCGTTACTGACGAAGACTCTGTAACCGGTCTATTTCCAGACGACACTATTTCCGGGCAACAGTCCCGACGAGCCGGTTCCAGTTGGACCTACAACAAGACACCCATCGGCATGTCAGCCAGTTTGCGGCGGAAGCCGCCGCGTCTCACGTCGTTGGCCACAACGACAATCGACGTTCAACCAAAGGTTATTACCGTCCAAACACTACTTGAATTCGATATTCAAAATGCGGGCATCGACACGTTTCGATTCTCGGTTCCAGAAGCCTTCGGCGATTCGCTCCGCATCACATCCGACGAAGCAATCAAACAGCGAACACGCGAAGACGCCGTCGATGGCTGGGTAACCTGGACGGTCGTGATGCAGCAAAAGGCACAAACCACCGCCGTTCTGAATGTGGAATACGATCTCACCACGAAGCCCAACGACGCAGAAGCCGATGCCGAACCTGCAGCCGAGAACGATGCGGCATCAGAAACTGAATCGCAAGTCGAACCCATTCGCGTTCTTTCTGCGGGACAGGATGCCGAGATCGAACCGGTTCAGATTAAAGGTGAGGTTGCAATCACGAAAGACAATTCGCTTTCTGTGTCCGCGGAACCAACCGGCGAAGACATCGAAACAATCGATGTTAGAGAACTGGGAGTCGCTAATTCAGAAGCCACAATCGCGTTCCGATATTTCAGTCAAGACACCGGTCTGACTCTAAAGTCTGTGAAATACGCGATTAAGTCCGTTGTTGAAACTGTCGTCAACAGAGCGGCCATCGAAGTGCAACTTGGCCACGACCCGGTGGCCACGTATCTCTGTCGATACCTCATCACCAGTAGCGAGCGACAGCGACTACAGATTGACCTGCCTGCCAACGCAGAGTTACTCGATCAGAGTGTTGATGGAACCCGAATCTCTCTGACTCCAATTAACGAGGGAGTCAACACGAACGGCTGGGAATCGTTCTACGCTAATTTTGGAACAGCCGTTTCCGGTGCCGGCGCGAACCAGTCGTTTCTGTTGGCGATTCAGTTTCGAGCGAGCGTTGCGGGGACAGATGAAGAACCATTCAACGACTACCGAGGCAGCCAGCTCATCAGGATTCCTCGAATCGGAGGCGAAGAAGCTTCGGTCGTCGTTCAGGAATTGCGTACCGCTGTGTGGGTCCCGAAAGACTACGCTCTCGTTGGTCAGCCAGCGAAGTTCACACGCAACCACGAATCGTGGCTCGCAAATTCCTGGCCACTCAGACTGGTCCGAACCGATGGAAGAAAGCAGCTAGACGAATGGGTCGGTTCGAAGAGTTCCGGCATGGTCGATTTCCCGCGGAAAGGCCATTCGTATGTCTACACCTCAATGGGTCGCACGGACGAGCTGAACGTCAGATGGTGGAACATGCCGTTTAGTGTCTGGATCATTAGTGGTGCGATTTTCCTGATTGGCTTTGTGCTTCGGAAGACTCCATGGGAAAACAAACTGACCTTCATCCTGATCTTCGCGTTCGTCGCGGTTCTCTACGCGTTGCAGGACCAGGAAACGGTGATGCAGTCTTTGTACGCCGGAGCCTACGGAATCGTCGCGGTACTGATTCTCTGGACAATCTATGCCTTGCGAAGACCGGACAAGACAGACGCACCAAGCGGTGGGTCTCCACCACCGCCGCCTTCAGATCCGACACCGCCACAGCCAGAACCAACCCCGGTACCAGCCGCTGCAGTCGCCGTTAGCCAACCACCCGGTGTCGTTGATTCGACGAACAAGAAGATGGGAGACAAGTAATGCACGTCTCCTCCATGGCTCAGAACCACTCGATTCAAACCGAACCAACACAACAGTTTTCCACACACTGCGGATGGACGAATAGCAAAACCGTCCTCTTCACATTGCTGGTACTTGGGATCACGCTCGGTGCAGGACACCATGGCTTTGCCCAAGAGAGACGGATCTACGTTCCGGTCAGCGAACTAGACACCATCTTGTCGCAGGACAAACAAGGCGTCGTGTTGCCTGCCGACGAGTTCGACAAGCTGCTTGAGAAAGCGAAACAAAACGACGGATCTCCTGCGAAGCTGTTGGTGTCGAACATTAGCTACGACGCAAAGATTCAGGGTTCACAGTTGCTGGTAGACGCCACAGTTCAGTTCGAACAATTCGAACCGGGCTGGCACACGCTGCAACTGAAAACAGGCGGGCTGGCGGTGGAATCGGCTACGTTGGGAAAGGACCAACCACCCATCGGACGCACGGACAGCAACAACATCTACCTGCTGACCAATGAACCCGGCGAGCACTCTCTTAAGCTGTCGCTCTCCACACCACTCGCCAGCGTTGGCAGCGATCTTGTCGCAGCATTTTCTCTCCCACGCAGTTCAGCTGCAGATTTCCGAATCGATTTCCCGGCAGTCAAACAACTAGTCGTTGACGGCGCAGCGATGAACTCGGTTAGAACCGGAAACGCTGTTGTTCGCGCCGAGTTTGCCGTTGGTGGGCGCGACAAAATCGAACTCAGAATTACAGATCAGAAGCGCGCTCAACAGTCTGAAGCGACGGTCTTCACAACAACCGCCTACGGCGTCAACATCGCGCCCAGCGAGATCACATGGCAGGCTGTAGCAACGCTGCAGAGCTTTGGAGAATCGCTGGACAAGTTCGTATTCAGCGTTCCCGCCGCGCTCGAAATCGCTGCCGTTGAATCCACTGGGCTCGAATCGTGGACGCTCGCAGATAGTGCGAACCGCAAGGCAACGGAGATCACGCTCAACTTTCGTCAGCCTGTCGATGGACGACGGAAAATCACCTTCCGCGGAGTCATGGCCGTACCCGTTAACGAACAATGGTCCCTGCCCGGATTACGTCTTAAGAACGCGGCGTCTGAAATCGGCCGAGCCATCGTACGACATCCAGTGGGAACACGTTTAGTCATCGAAAGCATGGCCGGCATTCGACGGTCCATAGCGGCAAACAACAGTTCGCAACAACAGCTTTCACAAGCCGCGTTCGACATCTGGCAACCCGACTTCAACCTGGAACTCAGACTGCAACTTCGCGAGCGCGAGGTGCTGGCCAACATGTCGACCATTGTCGATGTCTCAGAGAATACGGTTCGGTTCGAAACGCTCACCGCAATCGAATGTCTCAACGCACCCCTTTTCGAAGTCACAGCAACGCTGCCGACTGATTGGGAACCGACGGCAATTCTACTCAACGACAAAAGTGTGCCGTGGCAGATGGTTCCCCGAGAACCCGGCCGGCAATACCTTCGAATCCCATTCCCAACAGCTCTCAAACCGGGCGGTGAAAACAATCTCACCATCCGCGCGACTCAGAACTTAGCTGCTGACGAAAGCGGCAACTCACAGTTCGCTATCCCGCAGGTTGGTATCGACGGTGCAGGCGTCGTTGAGGGCGTGCTACTGGTGCGTTGCCAGCCGTTTCAGCGAATTACACCAGAAGAGCTTACGGGGCTGGATCCAACGGTTCTCCCGAACACAAAGAGCGAACACCCTGGCTTTCGCTATCAGGAACCTGAGTACTCTGGCACCGTCCGCGTCACACCCAAGCCAACGCGACTCACGGCGTGGACACAGTCATTCACAAGGCTCGACCCCGACCGAGCAATCACATGGCTGGACCTGCATATCGATGCCTCTGGCGGAGGCCTGCGCGAGTTCACGGTGAAGCTTCCGGAATCGGTTGGAGACAGATTGAGATTCTCCATCGTCGAAAACTGTTCACCACTAGTGCGGATTCGGGAACAGATTGCAACGGAAGTTGCAGACGGACAACGAACATGGATCATCCGGTTCGATCGTCGGATCCGCGGATCGCTGACACTGGGTGGATTCCTGGAAGAAGACAGAACCGAAGACGGCAACCGCGTCCCGGAAGCCATCGTTCAGAATGCCGATCGACAGTACGGGTTTATCGCCACTGAGGCGTCGGCAGAACAACATCTGACCTTCAACATTGACCAGCAAGCGGGGCTGCAGCCGGTGGACGCAGCTGATCTCCCTCCCAGCACGTACCGACCAGACGAACGCATTGTTGCTGCGTATCGATACGTCAAGCCAGGCGTCAACTTCACGGCAATGGAAGAACGGTTCGATCGCGAAGCCGTACCAACAGCCGTGTGCAATTCACTGAAGATCCAAACGATCATTGGTCAGGCTGGACAACTGAGGCATCGAACCGCTGTCGACTTCGTCGCTGTTGGCGTTCAAAACATCCGCATGTTGCTACCCGCCAACACCGATTTATGGTCCACGGAACTAAACGGCGAACCCATCGAAGTTCGTCGAGACGGCAATGCCTACCTCATTCGACTTAGCCCAACGGAACAGCCCGATACAACTCAGCAGTTGGAGGTCACGTACGAAAGTGAAGTCGATCCGCTACGAACCTTCGGACGACTGCAACAAGCAGCCCCCACCTTCAGCGTTGAAGTCTCCGGCATTGAACAGCCAATCGAAGTTCTTGCCCGCAGCTGGAACGTGTTGCACTCAAGCGAAACGGTGCTCGATGCAAGCAGCGGTTTGTTTGAACCAAAAGAAGACCTTGGCGAACAAAGTCCGCTTGCACAAATTCCAAACTTGCTGCAACTACCCAACCAACGCAATGCGACAGACAAGCTGACCGCGATCGCTGCGGTCGTGCTGATCGTGCTTCTGCCAACACTCTGTTTCCGGCGCTTCGGCCTTCCTGGACTGGTTGGCTGCGCTGCGGTCGGTCTCATTCTGATGTTCGCGTTTTCTGGGATCCTGTCTACGCAAACCAAGCAGGCGAAGTTTGCCGCCGACGCTCAGGTGATGCCGAGTCCCCAGACGATGTCACCATATTCTGCAGAGATGAAGCCTCTAAACAGGGTGGAAGACGTCCCATACGACGGCCGAGGACGTGTTACAACGTCAGAGGAATTGGCCTCACCCACGCGACGCAGTCAGGAAGTCGCTCCGAA
>JBGCDN010000787.1:0-9650 GCA_045105495.1 Planctomycetaceae bacterium | reverse complement strand
ACGTTCTCGACACCGTCACCAAAGACGGCATCCTGCGTCACGTTCTCTACGATAAAGCCAGAGAACTCTACGTCGTTAGCAAGCGTTACACCGATTGGATTCGCACCAGAAATGATTGGCTGACTAAGTGTACTGTCCGCGAAGAAGGACGGTGCCGACGGCAAAGCCGTGAGTCCGATCTCTGGAATGTCCACCAAATGCGTGGCCGCAACCGGACGTCCTCGCAAGAGCCCTTCGCCAAGGATTCGCTGCCCAGGAGTCATCAACACACTGTTTTCACCGGGAACATCAAAACGTGAACCAGCATGGACAAACACGATGTCTGAACCAGCGAACTGCCCCTGCTGAATCGTTTGGAATGGATCATCAACTGAACCGACACCAACGGCGCGGCCAACGAGACTGCTGACGTGAGCCACAGTGACTGGTGCTCCGTCGGCACCAAGTACGGGCACATCTTCTTCCGTCACAGCAACATCGCCTGTCGCGATACTGATGTTACGGCGAACTGGTTCGGCCATTCGATAACGAGCGCTCCGGCTCGGACGGTTCTCGCGGAACCCACCAAGTTGAACGGCTACGTTGAACACAAGACTAGTGTCAAATAATCGGTCGTTCGAAACTTGCAGACCAAGCTCCAGGAACTCCATCGGTTGTGCCTGCAGACGTGCTTTCCAGCCGACTGCATCCCGTGCATCTGTTTCATAGACGTAACCACCACCGAACGCGCGAATCTGTCGCTCTTGCGCAATGCGGCCTGGCAGCAGGAATCCGATTTCGGTGTCGTACCCTTCAAGGGCCGTCGCAAAGTTCCGGACTCGATCAAACAGTATTTGGTTTCCTGAAAACTGCACACTTCCGTCTGCAGCTTCGACACTTGTTTGGAACCGACTGTCTCCGAACGGCTTGTACATGTTGCCGCGCCATTCCCACTGATCTGCGAGCAGTTCGGCACCGACACCCCAGCTTTGGAAGTCATCTACCAGCTGGTCGTTGTCCAGATATCCGTTCAGACCGAAGACCGCGTCAACGTCACTGAAGTAATGACGGAAGCCGGCACCGAAACTCCAAGCCAGCCCACCTCGGTTGGCTCGTGCTAGTCGCGCGTCACCAAACAACATGGTTTCGCCGAACGTCGCGTACGGCATTCCGCTGATGTAGGAGATGGATTCTTCGCGACCGATTGCGTTGCCCGCGGCATGACCGCCACGCAACATCACGCCCATCCCGCGACCGTCGTAATTAACGACGTTCCCGCTTACTGAGCCAGACGGGCCGCTGCCATACACCTGGGGCGGAGCGTACGAATACGACTGCGCCAAAACCGAAGTGTTGGTGAGACCAATCGCCGCCATGGCCACAAACAGGCCAAGGTTCTGACGAAATCGTGTTGCGAGTCGACTCAAGTTCTGACCCGTCATGCTGTACCTCAAATCGGTTGCGAACCCCCGGAAAACCAGAAGCGCGCAATGCCGCTGTGGTGATTGGCGTTTCCGCCGATCGGTCGGATTTTCAGCGATGGAGAGAAGAGAGGCTGGCGTTGTAGCGGTGCCTATTTGGGCCATCAATCCGAATAACAGCCCATGAATGGACTTAGGCAAAAGCGGCCACTCAGATTCGCTGGTGTCCCGCGTTAGATCGGCGGGAACTGCCAGGCCCATCGTTCAGAAGCAAGAACTGCAGGTCGTGTCCGTTTCCGACTGGTTCCAGCTGCCGCGGAACTACGCATCCACCAAAACCAGTGGCTCAAAAATCCCCGATTTGCCCAGCAAACCAAGAGTCATCTCGCGATTCGTGTGCTGCCCAAGAACAGCACGGTGTTCTATCGAATCGCTGATGTTGCGGTAGCTCACAATCTGATGCCGTTTACCTATTCGAAGTCGGAAAGCAGCAGCATCTGAAGGCGGAACCAACTCACGGTTTTCAGTCACCGTCAACCGGTTCCATTCAGCGGGCAGCTCTGTACGTTTTCGATGCCAATCAAACACCAACGACGCCGCAACCGCGCGCTCGCCTTGGACGTTGAGAACCATGACTTCGTCGCGAACCGTGCATTCGCCATTCGCATTTTGAACACGATCGAACTCAAGGCAGACAGGGAAGACTCTGGCTGGAGTGTTTGCAGTATGCAGCCGCCATTCTCGAGACACATAGTCTGCTCGCGACATAACGTTCTGCGCGAGTGGTAGCTGTGTTTCGTATTGGAACGGCCGGGCATTCGTTGTCCGAACACATTCGGTCAGCACTGCAAAATGATCGACACGAGAAAGGTAGAGCGATCGTTCGAGCCGCACGCCGCCCGACTTGCTCTCAATCTCAACGTAATCACCATCTTCATCGGAGTACCAGCAACTACACGACCACTTACGAAAGCTCACCACACGATCCGCCGAAGTGAACTTCGAGTTCCACTTTCCGCTCACCAGTGGCTTACCAAAGCTGCACAGCTCAAGCGATGGAACACCACCATCAAAACGAACAACCG
Organism: Planctomycetaceae bacterium; assembly: GCA_045105495.1. Lineage (GTDB taxonomy): Bacteria > Planctomycetota > Planctomycetia > Planctomycetales > Planctomycetaceae > CAYNWT01. The sequence goes on along the minus strand of JBGCDN010000787.1, from coordinate 7,165 downwards.
CCTGATCTGCTTTCGTCTGCAGGTTGCTTCGCAAGTGCGCAATTTGTCCCCAATCAGAGTGACTGGATGGAACCGACGATTCCGGCTTCGATTGTCGATCGAAGGTAGCCAGGCGTCCGACCGGTGTCTTCTTCCCGATTCCAGCCAACTTGGCCGCCATGGGCAGCAGTTCAGAACCGATCGGCTGAGTTCCGGCTAATTCCATCGCAAACGAACCATCAGCGCGGCTCAAACCCGCAACGCGTTCAGTGAGCAGCTTGAATCGAGCCCTGCCGTCTTCACCAAACAACGTCACCCGAAACGCGCGAGCCCACCATGCACAGCGAACGATACCGGCGAACCATTTACCAACGCTATTCAGGGCAGTCGCGTGTGGGGTTCCATCTGTATCTGTTGCGGTTAGCAGCAGCGATTCGATGTCGGCGGCCGTCTTCAGATTCTGAGGCGAAGCACCTTTGAGCGGAGCGAACAACAGCGATCGCAGGAAATCCACTTCCATCTCTATCGGAACCAACGACTGTTGGTTCTTCGAAGGCTTTCCACCTGACGAGACAAGAACCAACCGCCAGAGTCGGCACCAGGTTTCGACTTCGATATCTACTGGCGGATTGAGAATCATCTCAACAGCCAATAGCCGATCTGCGGGATCCAACGACTGTGGACGACAGCTCTGCAACCATGCCTTCACGGCTCGACCGAGTCCACACTTCAAAGTGGCCTTCTTACCAATGTGCTCTCGAATCAGTTCTGCCAACTGAGTCGGTTCAGTCAGGGTCAACAGATTCAACACCGGTGAGAGAAGCCGCTTACGAAACCGGGTAGCAACCGGTTCAAGCCATGCACGGTACACGAGCACAAACCTGGTGATGTCCTGCTTTTTCGCCGCCTTAACAAGCCGTCGCGGCGCGTCGTCGTCGAATGTCAGCTGCGTCAGAAACTGAGCGTCTGAAGTTCCCTCGCTGGGCGTTGTTTCGAATCCGATTGCCATGGTCAACGTTTCCTGGTCGGCTCTGTCGTCTCCGGCGAGCGACTTGTTTGCCGGAGGCTCGATTCAACCAGAAGTTAGACTCTTCGCAACCAGAAGTGTCCTCCGATTATGACTATTTCTCCGACCTTACGCAGCCTAGCCGAGAAGTTCAGCTTTCGCAGTCGCCAAAGTCGATGTTCCACACAACCACCGTTCGAGAGCCCGGTGGCTTCTTATTTCAGGAATGGACTGCCGTTATGTCACGCTCACTTCGCCGCAACACCCGCGCACTACGATCAAAACGCAACTCAATTGAAGCCCCCCAGCTAATTGAGCACCTTGAACGTCGCGAGCTGCTTGTCGGCCAGGTGCAGGCCGTGGTCAGCGGAAACAACCTGATCCTGACTGGTGAGAACTCGGCAAATCAGGTCGAGATTGCGTTCTATCAGGGCGACGTGGCCGTCCGACCGAAGCAGGGCACACGGATTAACGGTCAGCGAGGTCGGTTCATTGCGTTCCAGAATACCGACACGGTTCCGGGCAGCATCCTGATTAACATGAAGAAGGGCGACGACACTGTCATCCTGTCAAACGGGCTGAAGGTTGCGAAGGACGTGATGGTCAACGGCCGTCAGGGGAACGACACGCTGGCTCTGGACAACGCCATCATCCGCGACGACCTGACATTCCTGGGCGGAGTCGGTGATGACAATCTGTCGATCGAAGACTCTCGAATCGTTGATGACGTAGTCGTGCGTCTGAGTCATGGAGACGACCTGCTTAGCATTCTGGACTCCGAGGTTCGAGACGATCTGCGAGTCCGCGGTTCTATCGGCGATGATTCTGTCGTGCTTGATGAGGCTCGCATTGAAGGTCATGCTCAGATTCGCCTGCACCGCGGAAACGATGTCATCGACATGCGGAACTCACGGGTTGAAGGCCGCGTCAGCGTCAAGATGCGAGCTGGCGACGATTCGGTTCTGATCGACGATTCCTCGTTTGAACGCAAAGTTCGAGTCAACCTTGGCCTCGGCACGGACGAGATCGCTCTGGGCGACGGAGACGCCACCGATGACACACCAGCCAGCGGAAACGTCTTCAAGGGCAAGTTTGTCGCGGTCGCTAAGGGCGGGAACGATTCGAGCGAAGTCGATATCGACAACGAGTTCCGAGGCGTCCGCAAAACGATCGGCTTCGAAGGTGACGATTTCAGTGACGGTGCAACCGACGGTGCAGTGGCTGATGCTGAGGGCGTTCGAGATGAGATTGGGGAACTTGTCTTCGAAATTCCATTCAACGCACGACTCAACACTTCTTCTGAAACAGTGACCCGTCAGGGTAGCGGCGACAACCGCGTTTTTGCGACGACGGATAGCACTGCCACTGTGGTTGGGTCTGTCGAACCTGGAACGATCCTGGAATTCGACACCAATGGTGACGGCGCATTTGACGACGGGACGGTGACCGCTGGAGCAGACGGGAGCTACGAACTTACGCTGCCTCTGGACCCCGGAGTACAAACCGTCGATGTTCGAAACAGCGAGGAAACCTCAGAGAGTCGACAAGTCCTAATCCATCGTGTCACTGGGCGAATTGTCCGCATGGGCACAGAGCTCGGTGATATCGACATCGAACTTCTAGACAGCGAAGTGCCCACGACGGTCGAGAACTTTCTTGGTTACTTCGACCGCTACGGCGACAACATGATTGTCCACCGGTCCCCTACGGACTTTGTCATTCAGGGTGGCGGTTTCACTGTTGACGGCAACGATGTGGAAAACATCGTCACCGACGATCCGATTGACTCGGAGTTCGACGATAATGACCGATCCAACGTGGCCGGAACTCTGTCTATGGCATTGCCGGGCGGAGATCCTGACGGAGGAACGAGCCAATGGTTCATCAACGTCGCGGACAATTCGAGTCTCGACGCCGCTAAGCATACCATTTTCGGAATTCTGATTGGTGGCGACCAAGGCCCTAGCTTCGACGTCGCCACCGCGATCAACGACCTTGACACGTTCAATGTCAACGATGCGACAGGCCAAAGCGCGTTGAGCGAAACGCCACTCACGGACTTCGATGACACACCTGTCGATCTTACAGGCACGGTCTCCATTGCCGACGCTACTGATTCCCTAACCGGAACCGACACGCGATTCACAAGCGAATTAGAAGTCGGCGATCAGATCCAGGTTGATGGAACGACCTTCTTCGTCGACTCCATCACAAGTGACACCGAACTCACGATCACAGTCACTGCAACGGAGGACCTCACCGATGAGTCAGCAACCACACCAGCGAAGCCAGACGAATCCAACTACGTCACCTTCTCTGATCTGACACTCTTCGATGATCTGGCTAACCTCTAAACGATTGCAGGACTGAACACGCCGTGTATTTGGGGCCTCCGAGCCCCAAAGCAAGGTGCCTACCGCAAGCCATCGCAGTCAACCGCGACAGCTAAAGTATCAGAGTCTGAAGTGATGAGCGGCGTTGAAAGCCGCGCTTTCGATCGTTCCGTCATCGGCTCAAACGAGTCAGCTCTGTCGTGCCACGTCACGACGGAGTGTGTCGGCTACTGTGGACGAAACGCGAATGCAAATTACTTGCTTCTGCGTTCGCTGACTTCGCGGCCAAGGTTGCCGATGAGCGTCAGTAGCTGGCTTCGAAGTTCAACCATCAAAGGGTCGGCTTCACCTCTCGGGCGTTTTGTTTCGACTTCGATCGCTTTACCGATTGCGATTCGCAAGTGCATGGGCGGATGCGGTGTGACTGCATCCGTCAGGTCTTCTTCAAGACCTTCGATGGTTTCGAGCAGGTGTTCGATCGGAGCACCGTCGTCGAGGTAGCCTCGCGGGTACATGCTCAATTGCTGAGCAAGGTAAACGGCTGATAGCTGCTTCCACCGTCGCTGGCGTTCCGATTCGTCGATACCACCTTTGACCATATCCGGTAGAACGGCCGACCTGATGTTCTTCACGCGATTCACCACCTGCCCCTCTTTGGCACCACCGAACCACTCGGTCTCTAGCGGCTGAAGAATGGCCTCGATCAGTCGTTCCATGCGATCGTAGACGTCACCGGAACCTACTTCGCCAACGTGTTCAAGTTCCTTTAGCGACAACATCGCCTTGGCAACTCGGCTAGCCCGTGTTCGAGCATCGAGGTCCGTTCGAGGTGCCCACGAGAGCCGTTGTTCAATCCGATCCAGAACCGGTGCCACTGACGATTCCAAGTCGCCTTTGAACTCGTAGTGCAATGCTACGGGGTGAACGACCACCTTCTTCTCCGGATCCAACTTCGCTCGCTTCTTCGCCGCGCTGCGAGCGATGAATGCGGTTCCATCCATCAGTTCCAGCAGGTTGTTGTTGCGGCGAGAAATCACGCCTTCAGGAAAGACAATCAGCGGCCGTTCAGCCGACACCACGATTTCCATCGCAGCATTCAACGCCTGGCGGTCCATCCCTTCTCGGTAAATGCTAAACGCACCGAATTGACGAGTCAGAAACGCCTGCAACCGCGACTGCTTGAACACGTGCCAGCTGGCCATGGAAAACGTGTGACAATCGGCTGCCGTATTCACGAGCCCCATCGCCATCGGATCACTCGGACGACAATGATTCGGACACAGAAGCACACCGTGGCCCGCTTCCATCGATTGTTTCAGGTTCTCAACGCCTCTGCATTCCCATTCCGTAATGCCATGTTCTTTGCGCAGGTGCCCCGGCAAGAACCAACGAAACAGGCGCGAGAGGAATGTGCCTTTGTACGGAGAAACAAACTCGTACGGTTCATCAATGACAACGCGTTGCATGAATGCCAATCAGGAGTGTGGTCGTTTGCTGGTGAATTCAAACGTCGTCAAAGATTCCGGCTTCATCGATGCGCTGTAGCCGGGGGCTGTTGGAGGCATGTACCGACCGTTTTGCATCACAACGGGGTATTCGAAATGTTCATGGAGATGATCTGAGTATTCCGTGATTCGATTTTGCAGAGAGCCGCTAATGCAGACGTAATCGATTATCGAAAGATGCTGGACGTACTCGCACAAGCCAACGCCACCAGCATGCGGACACACAGGAATGCCAAACTTCGCAGCCAAGAGCATCACTGTGATCACTTCATTCACGCCGCCAAGCCTGCAGCTATCTAGCTGACAAACCTGCATCCCGCCGGCCTGCATAAACTGTTTAAACATCACCCGGTTGTGACACATCTCACCTGTCGCAACTCGAATAGGCCAAACAGCTTTCGCGATGCTGGCGTGACCGAGGATATCGTCTGGGCTGGTTGGTTCTTCAACAAACCATGGGTCAAATTCAGCTAACCGATTGATCCAGTCAATCGCATCCGGAATGTCCCAAACCTGATTGGCATCGATCATCAGGAAGCTGTCAGAACCAATTTGTTCACGGATGACTCGGCAGCGCCTGATGTCATCTTCGAGGTCCCGGCCGACCTTGATCTTGAAGTGAGACCATCCACGTTCCATCAATTCAGAGCAGGCCGATCGCAACTTCTCGTCTGAATAGCCCAGCCACCCAGCCGACGTTGTGTAAGACGGATAGCCGATCTGCTTGAGTTCAGCGATGCGTTCCTGACGATTTGGCTCGAGCGATTCCAATATCCGGACCGCTTCATCGCGAGTCAGCGCGTCGGTGATGTGCCGGTAATCGACCAGGTCTGCGATCTCTTCCGGTGACATTTCGCAAACGTATTGCCAAAGCGGCATGCCAGCGTGTTTGGATACAAGGTCCCACGCTGCGTTCACAATCGCAGCCGTGGCAAGGTGTATCACCCCCTTCTCTGGCCCAACCCAACGCAGCTGACTGTCACCGACCAAGCTTCGCCAAAAAGCGACTGTTTGCAGCTCTGCAACCTCACGACCAATCACCAGCGGGGCAAGCGATTCAACCGCCGCCACGCAAAGTTCGTTGCCTCGACCAATCGTGAACGTCAAGCCGTGACCTTCTACGCCTGACCCATCCACCGAAAGCGTGACGTACGCGCACGAGTAGTCCGGATCAGGGTTCATGGCATCTGAACCATGCGCACCGGCTGAAGTCGGAAACCGAATGTCTCGAACGTTTAGAGCAGTGATCTTCACAGCAACTTCCGGGTGCACCGACAAGAATGTAGTCGGCTCAGAATCCGAGTCGGCCCAACGCTAACGCCGCCGCCTTGCAACGAACTGGCTGACCGTGGACAGCAAAGGCACTAGTTCCGATCGACGTAAGCCTGCTTGGTCAAATACAGATTCTTCCGAACCGTCATCAGCGGCTTGGACTCTTCATTGCTTAGCCGGATTGCTTGTTCGACTCGCTTAACTGCTTCGCTGAAATCACCATTCTCCGCGAGAGCAGCAGCCAGCGTATCGATCGTGTTCGCGTTCTTCAGCTTCGTAAGCTGACATGCTCTCGTCGCGTGCTTGACGGCAAGCTTTCCATCTCGCAACGAAGTGTCTGAGCAAGTTGCCAACAACCACGCCAGATCGTTCAACGCTGCTGTGTAGTTGGGATCGAGCGAAACCGCCTTCTTCAGGTAAGCCAGAGACTCTTTATATTCCTGTCGACCGCGAGCAACGGCCGCGAGGTTGAAATACGGCTCTGGGTAGCCTGGTCGAAGTTTCGCCGCGCGTTTGTAGTCGCGTTCGGCTTGCTCTGGCTTACCTTGCTTCCAATAGGTGTTTCCGCGGTGGTTTCGAGCTTCTGGATAGTCTGGCCGGATTCGAATCGCGGCGTTCAGGTCAAACATCGCCGCGTCCAACTTGCCTGTGTCTTTCAACAGCAAGCCGCGGTTACTCAAAGCAATCACATTGCGAGGAGCCAAACTCAATGCTGATGTGTAGCCCTGAATGGCTCTGTCTGCCTTACCGAGTTCGCGATAAGCATTGGCCCGGTTGATCTGCAGCGAAACCATTCGATCCTTGTCGTCTGACCGATCAGATAGGCGTTTCGTTCTGGCGATCGCAATTGCCTGATCAAAGTCGTCAATCGCTTTTTGGTATCGCCCCAACGCATACCACGCCTTCGCCCGATGGTGCCATGCCTGGGCGGATGGCTTCTCTTTGATTGTTGCTGAGAAGAGCTGCACGGCGTCTTTGACATCGAGAGTATCTTCTTTTGGGGCCCATCCATTGAGGCGTGGAACCCAGAGGAACCCGTCTTTCTCTGATGTCACGGTAAGCACATCGCC
>JBGCDN010000786.1:0-4164 GCA_045105495.1 Planctomycetaceae bacterium | reverse complement strand
TGTGTTGAAGACGCCGACCGGCGAGATACACGGGTCTCTTGAGGTCCCGAAGGGCGCTGGGCCGTTTCACGTTGTTGTTTTCATCGCAGGTTCTGGCCCAACGGACCGCGATGGCAATCAGGCTATGTCGAAGAACGATAGTCTGAAGAAATTGGGAACGGCGCTCGTTTCGCGAGGTTTCGCCACCTTGCGGTATGACAAGCGAGGAACTGGAAAGAGCAACGGCGTTCGCACCAAAGAAGCGACGATGTCGCTTGATCACTTTGTGACAGATGCTGTTGGTTGGGTGCAGATGCTCCGGAAAGACAAGCGATTCGCCAACGTGTCGATACTGGGCCATAGCCAAGGTTCGTTGGTTGGCGCGATTGCGAGTCGACGAGCTAAGGTGGCTACCATGATCTCCGTCGCAGGTGCTGGCCTTCCGATTCAGGAAGTGCTTCGCATGCAGCTTGATGGGAAGTTGCCTGATGAACTAAAGACTCAAGCCTTCGACATCATCAGCAAACTCGCGAAAGGTCAGTCGGTTCCCAAACCGCCTGCCGCTTTGCAGAGTCTGTTCCGGCCCAGCGTCCAGCCGTTCTTGTCGTCGTGGATGAAGTACGACCCGCAGGCCGAGTTCGCTGCGCTTCAGATTCCGATCTTGGTTGTGAATGGGACTACCGATATTCAGGTCGGGGTCGATCAAGCAAAGCAGCTTCAATCTGCCAGCAAGCAGGCTCAGTTGGTTGTTCTGAAGAACATGAACCATGTACTGACAACTTGTACGCAGCCAGAAGATCAACTGGCGACTTACAGCGATCCGAAACGGCCGCTGGCTCCTAAGTTGGTCGATTCGATTAATCAGTTTCTGAAGTCAGCGGTTCAGAAGTAACCATGTGGGCTTGGACTAACGTCAATGTCTGATGGCCAGATCGTTAGTCCAGCCAAGGTTTTCTGCAACTACGAGCTGATCACAGTTTCGCTGGCGATCCGATACACTTACTCTGCGAACGACTAAGTGTAGAGAGACATCAGATGACCAGCGGCGACGCAACCAATAACTCCAGCCCACTTCCAACGCTTACCGAAAATGAGGTTCGAGAGTGGGTTTCAGCGAACCTTCCCGTCGAAGACTTTCGCGGCAAAAGCGTTCTTCTCATTGTTCCGGATGCGACGCGAACAGCGCCGCTTCCGCTTCTGTTCGACTGCATCAGTAAACAGCTTGGCAACGAAGTCACGTCGCTGGACGTTTTGGTTGCGCTCGGAACACATCCGCCGATGCCTAAGGAAACCATCGCGAAGATGATGGGGATCGATGGGCGAACCGATTTCCCCGGGCCAACACCTAAGCTGTTTAATCACGAATGGGACAACCCCGCCGCGTTGACCAATATCGGAACGCTAACGCGCGAGGATACGGAATCGATTTCGAACGGGCTGCTCTCAGAAGAAGTGCCGGTCGAAGTGAACTCCAAAGTTCTGGACTACGACATCGCCATGGTTGTTGGCCCAGTGTTTCCCCACGAAGTCGTCGGATTCAGCGGTGGCAACAAGTACTTTTTCCCGGGCGTCTCCGGGCCGGAGCTACTGAACTTCTTCCATTGGCTCGGCGCGTTGATTTCCAACGTTGGCATCATTGGTATCAAAGACACACCAGTCCGCCGAGTCGTCAATCGCGCAGGGGCGATGGTTGGCGTTGAGAAACGCTGCCTGGCATTCGTCGTCTCACCAACCGCTGAGTTATACGGGATGTTCTACGGAACGCCCGAATCCGCATGGGACGGTGCGGCTGAGCTTTCCGGGAAGGTTCATATCAAACGCAAGCCAAAGCCATTCAAACAGGTTCTCTCTTGCGCGCCGTTGATGTACGACGAGCTTTGGGTGGCTGGCAAGTGCATGTACAAGCTGGAACCCGTTGTGGCGGACGGCGGAGAACTCATCATCTACGCGCCGCACCTGGATGAAATTTCCATCACACACGGCGAGAACATTCGCGCCATCGGCTACCACGTGCGGGATTACTTCACGAAACAGTGGGACAAGTTTAAAGATCGTCCGTGGGGTGTGTTGGCTCATTCGACGCACGTGCGTGGCACGGGCACGTTTGAAGAAGGTGTTGAGAAGCCGCGAATTAAAGTCACGCTCGCGTCGCAAATTCCGGAAGACGTGTGCAAGGAAATCAACCTCGGTTACCGCGATCCAGCGACTATCGACGTTGAATCGTTTGCTGATCGAGAAGACGAGGGCGTTCTCTTGGTTCGCAAAGCCGGCGAACACCTTTACCGACTGGAAGGCGAATAACCGTGAGTGTCACAGATCGATTGGGCTTCGCTCTTGAAGCGATTGCCGAGGCTCACGAGTTCATTCTTGGTCACTACCAAACGGGTGTGGCCATTCACCGCAAAGCGGACGATTCGCCTGTCACGATTGCCGACAAGGGAGCCGAACAACTTCTGCGCGATCGCATCAAAGGGACGTTTGCTGACGATGCCATCATGGGAGAAGAACATGATGACCAGCCTGGCACATCCGGCTATCGTTGGATTCTTGATCCGATCGACGGAACCAAAGCATTCATACACGGCGTGCCGCTGTTTGGTTGTTTGATTGGTGTTGAGTTTGAAGACCGCATGGTTGCCGGAGTCTGCGGCTTCCCGGCATTGAACGAACTGATGTATGCCAGCGAAGGGCAGGGAGCGTGGTGGAAGAAGGGCGACGCCGATCCAACCGAATGCAAGGTGACTGAGACATCTGACATTTCCGACGCAATGATGAGCTACACACAAGTCAGCGGATACGCGGAGACCAACCGAACGGAACCGTTCGACCGTCTCGTCAAAGCAACACGACTCGCCCGCGGGTGGGGCGATTGCTACGGCCACATGCTAGTCGCCACAGGCCGCGCGGATATCGCTGTCGACCCTGAAATGAACCCCTGGGACAGCGCGGCACTGGTTCCGATTATTCAGGGATCAGGCGGTCACTTCTTCGGATGGAACGGCGAAGCATCGATCCACACAAACGACGGCATCTCGACGAACGGCAATCTTAAGGATGCTGTTCTCGCAGCAATCGCTTAATTGAGATCTGACGGAGTTTAGTTCATGCACGATAAGAAACTCACGTCAGCCGCGATCGTTATTGTCCTGGCTTTGGTTGCATGGTTCATTCCGGCACCGAGTGGGTTGTGTCGAACCAGTGTCGATGCCGAAGTAGCGAGCAAAGCGAACGTCACGCTGAGTACGGATGAGAAGCTGCGGGTGTCGAATGTACCTGCAGCTTTGAAGGCCCTGGCTGATGGAGCCGAAGAGACTGAGGAGTTTTCACCTGCTCAGCTTCGAGCCGTGGCAACTGCGCGAGAGTCAGTTTCGGGGGAAGATAGTAAAGCGTTGGCTCAGGAACTTGGGCAACGTTCGTGGCGTTTGTTTGTGATCTTTGCAGCTACCATTCTGCTGATCTTGCTCAACACGATGCCTATCTTCACCGCTGCGGTCGCTGCTTTGGCGATTGCAATTGTGACAGGGACGCTCACACCCACTGCTGGGTATTCCGGGTTCTCCAAAGGGTTCATCATTGTCATTGTAGTGGCGTTTACGATCGCGATTGGTGTTTCAAAGTCCGGACTGGGCCAGCGAATTGCGTGGCTGATTATTAGCCGGTTCGGTTCATCCAGCATCGGTCTGGGGTACTCGCTGATTCTGACCGACCTTCTGATCTCGCCAGCCTTTCCAAGCAACACCGCTCGGTCAGGTGTGTTGTTTCCAGTGATGGATGCAGTCGCGCGGGGCAGGGGATCGAAGCCGGAACCGGAAACGCGGAAGAAGTTGGGTGCGTTTCTTGCGATGAACAGCGTGCTCGGGCTTTCGCTTTCGTCAGCAATGTGGATGACGGCGATGGCGGCGAATCCACCGGGAGCCAAAGTCGCCGGCGACCTGGTTGGCATCACAATTGATTTTGCAATGTGGGCGAAAGCGGCGTGTGTTCCAACCCTGTGTGCGTTCTTCACCGTTCCATTTGTTCTCTACGCCGCATTCAAACCAGAGTTGCGCTCGACTCCTGAAGCACCGCAGGCCGCGCGGGAAGCTTTGACGGCGATGGGGCCCATGTCAAAGCAGGAAAAAGTGATGGCTGGAGTGTTTACCGTACTGGTTGGACTCTGGGCTTTGTCGGGTGTGCTGGGTCTGG
>JBGCDN010000785.1:0-2958 GCA_045105495.1 Planctomycetaceae bacterium | reverse complement strand
AACAGCCAAACGTTGTCGCGGAACATGACACCAAATTCTGGCTTGCCAGTCTGGGTCTTTCCATCAGCTGCGGCGACCTGGCAAACTCCGTTGTGCTTCGGCCAGTACTTCGATGGGTTCTCACGAAATGCGATCATGCTTTCCTGTGAAGAGAACGAAACGATCTGGTTCTTGTACTTCAGGCTAAACTTGCGATCGCCTTTTTGGAGTGCTCGTTCGTCACGCAGCGTTACCAGGCATAGTCCATCGAAGGCAACCGGTGCTGGTGCGATTGGCTCTACTTTTGGTGTTGGAGCCGGGGTTGTCCGAACTTTCGCAACGCCCGGACGCACTGTCGGCAGCTTGGCCTTTGTCACGTTGCTCTTGGCGGGTTTCGATGGACGAGTGAACCCAACGGACGCAACTTTCTTCCGTGCTGTGACCACCGAATCCAGTTCAGCCTGCAACTTCGCGACATCCTGGAAGCCGTTGAGCTTCTTCAGAATCCGAAGGTTAGGATCAACGACGACAGTTGCTGGCAGGCCTTTCAGGTTCAGACGCGAGACAAGCTCAGCGTGCTGATCTGCATCAAGCATGACCGGGATAAATTGAGCGTCAATCTTCCGCTTCACGCTGCCGTCAGCGAATGTGGTGGCTTTCATTTTGTGGCAGTAATGACACCACTCAGCCGTGAACTGAATCAGCAAAGGACGTCCGGTTTGTTTCGCCTTGCCCAAAGCGACCCGAACATCGTTGTTCCACGAAACTTGAGCAGAGGCAGTGTTGGCAAAGAGAACACACAATGCGGCAACAAAAATTGAATGCCGGATCGTGGTATTGGATAGGCCGCTCATTGAAATTCTTCCACTTGGGCTGGGTGGGTCTTCCTGATCTATCGGTAAAAGAATTTTCAAACTGTGTGGAAGTGGCCACATGATCGGCAGCATTCTTCATTTTTTGCGCGCTAAGCGGCAGCATCGGGTCTGTTGGTGTCGATGTCGCCGCAAGTACTACCGCTTTGATCATGCTTGCTGAATCGAGTGCGGCGATGTCAAACAGATGGACGATCCGCTACGCTTCGGCAATAGTTGCTGAAACTGATTCGAGATGGGTTTCTAATGACCGACCAACGCCCCAATATCATTTTCATCATTACAGACCAACAGCGGTTCGACACGATCCGCGCGCATGGTTACGACTATGTTGATACTCCGAATATTGACCGTCTGGTAAACGAGGGCGTCTCGTTTACGAATTGTCATGTGTCAGCTCCATCGTGCGCTCCATCTCGCGCAAGCTTGTTTACGGGGTATTACCCACACACAACCGGGATTCTTCGAAACGCGGATCAGTGGAATCATTCGTGGATCGAAGACCTTGCTGAGAGCGGATATCAGTGCATCAACATCGGGAAGATGCACACCTATCCGTACCACTCGCCGCTTGGGTTCCATGAGCGATACGTCGTTGAGAACAAAGACCGCTATCTCGAAGAACGCTATTACTTCGACGAATGGGACAAGGCACTCAAAGCACGCGGGTTGGTGAAGCAGCAGCGGGAACTCTATCGACAGCGTGACGACTATCGTGAGCGGCTTGGCTCATTCGCGTGGGAACTTCCGGCTGACATGCAGTCAGACAACTTCGTTGGCGACACGGCAACATGGTGGTTGCGTTCGAAGCCAAAGCCCGAGAAACCGTTGTTTCTGGAGATCGGATTCCCTGGCCCCCATCCACCGTACGATCCAACGCCTGACTGGATTGAGAAGTACATGGACCGTGACATCCCACTGCAGGAAGTCACTCAGGCCGACCTCGACAGTCAGCCCCGCGCGTTCAAAGTATTGCGGCGGCACAACTACGACATCGATCACGATTCGGTTCACATGCCGCTGAACCCAACGCCCGAACAACGTCATCTCCAACGCGCGTATTATATGGCGAACGTCAGCATGATCGACGAGAAGGTCGGCGAGATCATGACTGCCCTGGAAGAAGGCGGTTACCTTGACAATTCAGTCGTCGTCTTCACATCAGACCATGGCGACTGTTTGACGGATCATGGCCACAGTCAGAAGTGGACGATGTACGAACAAATCACACGAGTACCAATGATCGTGTGGTCGCCCAAGCGATACGACGCAGGCAAGGTCGTGGATGGATTGGTTCAGCAAATGGACATCGGGCCGACCATTCTGGAATTGGCCGGCGTGGATGTTCCTGACACCATGGAAGCCGAATCGTTGTCAGCTCCACTTGCCAACGAAGACTGGGAACCGCGCGAATACGTCTACGCCGAACACGGTCGCGATGGCATTCTCGACTCAACCGACTTCATGACGATGGTCAGAGACGATCGTTGGAAGCTGGTTCACTTTGTCGATGAAGACGAAGGGCAACTGTTCGATTTGGAAACAGATCCTGATGAGCAAGTAAACCTCTGGCGCGACCCAACTGCTGCCGGTGAGAAAGACCGCCTGTTGCACGAGATGCTGAACTGGCGCGTAAGAAGCCTCGTCAAAACCTCATCCTGGGCCGGCCCCTTCCGCTAGGCAACTTCCAGTTGCATCGGGGTGCGGCAGCGGCGTTGGGATTGTGGTCTGAAGCGGTGCTTCGCCGCGAGCGGAGTTTTTGCGGAGGCATGCGGATAGTCGTGGATCGCTTCGCCGATCCAACGCCTTCGGGAGCAACTTGAAGATTGCCTCAGAATCTTCTCGGGCCAACAAGCATGGGGCGTTGCACGTGGCCGAGTACAGAACGCGGCAGGCTGTGCTGGCCCCTGGATCTTTGGCTCGGAGTCAGTTCCTCTGCTCTGAGCGTTTCATGCCGGTGACGTTGGATCGGTGGAGCGAGCCACGACTTTTGCGGCGACATACCAGTAGAGATCAGAATTGTTGTTCATGGGCAGCAGCCGTAGACTGGCACTCCCGCCGGATCGACCTCAGAGAATGCGATGATGATTAGTAATCTGAAACATTG
>JBGCDN010000784.1:0-4222 GCA_045105495.1 Planctomycetaceae bacterium | reverse complement strand
CTCAGCCCGGTACCAGATCTGTTCGAGCTGATAGATCTGCTCATCGTCGAATGCGGGGCGAAACGCTTTGCGGAATGACTTTGGAACTCGAATGTTCTGGCCCGTGTTCCGGTAGACCACGTAGGCCTCGCCCTGCACAGTATCCGTCTCGTACTTCTCCAATATCTGCCGCTTTTGCTCCTCAAGCATCTGCATAACGGCATCGAGACTTGGGCCGAACCCTTGGAATTGTCCCGGATCCAGTCGAATGGCCCGCGCGAGTTCTTCTTCGGTCAGGGGGCGGTTGTTGCCGAATGCCAGCATGTGCTCGAACGCAGGTGAGACGAGGTCCGGACCGGGTTCGGTCGGTTTTGGGAACCGTTTCGGATCGTACTTTTGGTAAGTGTGAATCACACCACCGCGCGGCTTGCCTGCGTTCTTCGTCATGCCTGCTCCTTTGATGGCATTCTAGACGAGCTGACATGGAAGGCTACGATTCGAGCATTGACTACGCTGGAAAGCCAAAACCTATGGGGCTACTGAACCTTCTCTTCGGTCGACGATCGAACCTCACGATCCACAACGATCGTGTTTGGATGTGTACAGAGACTAAGTTTGCCGAGGTTCGGTATGACCTTGCACACCGTAAGGCGAACGCCATTTTGCTCGTCGCCCACTTCGACGAGACGATCTGTCGTCTTGAGAAACTGGTGGAAGAGCACAACAGAACCCCGATTCGCCTCGTCCACGCTCGAGATCTCAATCCAGACCATGCGATGTCGACAAACGTGGAGACCGCTTCAATTGATGTCGTGTGTGCGGAACGTCACCCACTTTGGTCTGAAGATCAGCGGGTGGTTGAGTTCTGCGAATCGATGAATTGTCGCTGCAATCTCCAATACCACGTGGCTGTCGATAGTCCGCTGATCGCGAGGTTTATCGACGTAGGAATTTTAGAGCAGCTGGGTCTGCGAAAGACGGAAAGCATCCAAAGTGGCATGATTAGCCGAATTATTCGACGAGCTCAGAAACAAGTCGAAGCGAAGGCCGTCACCACGTTTGATGCTGTGTCTGCTGAGGAGTGGTTCGAGAAGAACCTCAAAGAGATGCGAAAGAAGGAATGACTCGCGGAGCCAAGTTGGCTGTTTGCTTCCCAATGGATACCGGAATTGACGCTTTTTCATATTCCGGAGTACTCTCTCTGCAGACTAAGTAGCCCGCCAAGAGAACAGGATGTTCGAGTGAGCGAGGAGCCGACGCAATCAGAGTCAGACCGCGCATGCCCGCCTTCCGCGGCTGCTGCTTCGCCGATACCGCTTACAGATTTCGAATGCTACATGTTGCTGGACGATCGGCCGTCGCACCCGATGGTCATCACCATGGCCTTGCAGCTGACCGGCGATCTTAAGCAGGATTTGTTCGGTGTGGCCATCAACGAATCGCTGGAGAACCATCCACTGTTGCGATCAATAGTCGTTGGCAAGAAACTACGGCTCTCGTGGCAGCCAACGGACTCTCGACCAGCAGTCGATTGGTCAAATGGAATCAGTAAGAACGCGCCGCCGGTTCCGTATGTCGATTTGACGCAGACCATTGGTTTGCAAGTGCGAGGTGAATGGACAGAAGGTCGAAGCGTCGTGTACTTCTTCTTCCACCATGCCTGCTGCGATGGAATATCGAGTGTCCGCTTCATCGCGGAAGTCCTTTCTCGCTACGGCCGGCTCGAGGCAAACCCTGACACCTTACCGCTGCCTGTATTCCAGCACGAGCAGCTGTTGCGTCGAGACGAGGTTAAGTCACAAGACAAGCTTCGTCCGCGGGCTTCGGTGTTCATCAAAGAGGTGACCACCATATTCACAAAACGCGCGTTGCGTCTTCGCCAATCGGCGGTTCGTGTGGCAGAAGATCAAGGGCGTGCGATCATTACCAGAACGCTTCCCCGATTCAGTGTGCGGCAATTGCGGTCAGCGGCGAGTCAATTGGGAGTGTCCCTCAACGACCTATGCACTGCTGAGTTCGCTCGAACCTTGAAGGAGTGGAACGGAACCAATTGTGGGACTGGGGCAGGGCGACTTCGGCTAATTGTCCCCGTCAGCACGCGTTTGCCTAAGCACGATGAGATGTCTGCGGCGAATTGCATTAGCTATCTGCCGATTGAGTTCAATCCTGCGGAGATGTCAGACGCGGCTGTCGTGGCAAGAGCCGTACATGCGCGAACAGCTGCCGCGCTGGACTGCAACTTTGGTCTATTATTTCTGAAGGCCCTGAGCGTGGCTCGGCATTTACCGTGGGTGCTTGGCTGGTTCACAGCTCGAAAACGTCGATTGTGTACCGCGATTTTTGCGAGCGTTGGTGACATCCGCAGGCATGTTCCTGTTGGCTTTTCTCAATCACAAGGGCGTTTGGTAGCCGGTAACATTCGCGTCGATCGAATCGATGGTGTCGCGCCGATCAGGCCGAACACGGCGGTAGCGGTTTCGTGTGGAACCTACGCCGGTGACATGATTTTCAATCTGCGAGCGGACTCCGCGATACTCTCGAATGACGACGCTGACATGCTGCTCGATTCGTTCGTCGCTCAACTGCAGAGCCACTGCCAGCCTCAAACAGCGAAGGTGGCAGCGTGATGTGCGAACAAACGCTTCCCCAAGACAACCTTGTCGCCCGGCTTAAGTTTGTTGGTCGATTCGTAGCGTTTCCGTTGTTCGCGATTGTTGGATACATCCCCCTGGCGATGGGTTGGCCCAACGATCATTGGCTAACCGAACTGATTCTTGTTGGTCTGTTGTCGTACAGCTGGTTTTGCGTGGGCGGCTTGAGCCACGAGTTGGTGCATGGGAACCTGAAGACTCCAAAATGGTTCCAGCACAGTGCCGCGCATGTCATCGGCACGTTTATTGGCATTCCGTTGACGGTGTATCGTGAATCACATTTGCGGCATCACGCGTATCTCAATACGCCGCTCGATAATGAGCTTTGGCCCTACAGTAACCCCCGGATGTCGCTGGGTTTTCGTCGCATCTTCGTGTGGTTCGACGTGTTGTTTGGCATTGTTGCGGCCCCACTAATTTATGGGTCGGTGTGTTTCCATCGCCAGATTCCACTGCGGCCAGAAATCCGTCGTCGGGTTCGGTTCGAATACTCCGCGGTGGTCGTCTTCTGGACCACAACAGTCGTCGGACTGACGTGGGCGCATCGAACTGGGTTGATCACGCTGACGGTTCACGATTTGATTTTCATCGCCCCACTGGCAATCGCGTCGTCCATGAACTCCCTGCGCAAGCTCACTGAGCATCTGGGGATGAGTAGTTACGATCCTGTGATGGGAACGCGGACTGTGATTGGTGACAACGTTCTGACGAAGCTGTTCTCTTACTTCGACTTTGATCTCGCCGTACACGGGCCACACCACCGGCATCCTCGCCTTCCGCACACTCAGCTTGCTGATCGGATGAGAGAGTTTCAGGCGGAACAGCCAGACGCTGAGTTGCCGGTCTATTCAAGCTTTGCGGCCGTCGTTGCAGACACTGTTCGGTGCATGATTCGGAACCCTGGCGTGGGAGTGAACGCAGGTGGTCACACTGATCTCGCTCACTTGCCCGGGCTTTCTGCGGATTCAGATGGTGACTGTGTCGTACCCGTCGAACCCACTCGCCGAGCGGCTTGAGTGGCTTGGTTGTTGTGGATGAGTATCATGTGAGATCGCGAACGCACTCACGAGATACCCAGCCATGACATTGCTTTCTACGACGATTCTGGATTCCGACACCAACGAGTCTTTGGCCGATGGCTGCGTGCTGGAATGTTCCAAGTCTGGTCTCTCAATCCACAAGCGGACATTGCGTTGCGGCGTATCTGCCGGAGTTGACGAACTAGAAGTTTCCAACGGTGATTTTCGCTTTGTGGTTCTCCCGACGCGGGGAATGAGCGTCCATCGGGCCAGTTACCGGGACGACTCTATCGGTTGGAAGTCACCCGTGAATGGGCCGGTCCATCCGTCTGCCGTTGATGTTGCTGAACCCAGCGGTCTGGGTTGGCTTGATGGGTTTGATGAGTTGCTGGTTCGCTGCGGTTTGGAATCCAACGGCGCTCCGGAACACGATCCGGAAACGGGACGGCTGATTTACCCGGTGCATGGTCGGATCGGAAACAAGCCAGCTCAAAAGGTGACGGTTTCGATTGAAGGTGATGAACTTACGCTGACTGGTGTCGTGGAAGAGATTCGGTTCCATTTCCTGAAACT
>JBGCDN010000783.1:0-3947 GCA_045105495.1 Planctomycetaceae bacterium | reverse complement strand
TCGTGTGCCGGTGGGTGGATTGGGAGATATCATCGGGTCAGTGAGGCCGGTTGGACGTGTTCTCAAACAAACTCTGAGGGTTCGTCTGTCAGCTCGTCAGGCGGTCGCTTTCTCAAAGAACGCCCAAAGTGGCGGGCCCATGATAATCAGACCGATCACGATCGAAGTCATCGCCGCGATCAAAACTCCCCCGGCAGCAACGTCCTTCGAAATGCGAGCCAGTTCGTGGTAGTCAGGGCTGGCAAGGTCGACGATTGTTTCCGCGACGGTATTTGCAATTTCTGCAACGACAACCAGGCCAACTGCCAAAATGAGGACTGCGAATTCCAAGGCTGAACACCCCAGCGTAAAGGACATCGCAGCAACAGCCAGAGCCACCACAACGTGAATTCTTGCGTTCCGCTCAGTGCGAATAACATGCTTCAGGCCATCAAACGCGCAGCGAAAGCTGGCAACCAAAGTCGTCGCGCGGTTGTGGGGCGAATCTTTCATAACGTGGTCCTTTTGAACCATCATATTGCTGGCTGCCGAGACTGGCTACAAAAGCGTTGAGAATCTGAATGAACGATCTCGGATTCATCGACCCACGTTTTGCAGATACCACGCGAGCTCGCTAACTCGAAAGGCTTCAGCGTCCCATGGCCCGTCAAGATGCGGCCGTAGAGGTTCGCCGCAGGCGTAGGCAAACGCAGGTATCGTTTCATCATCGACCTGCACACGCACTTCATCTCGCGAGTAATATCCGTCTTCGATTCCTTCGAACTCGTCCAGCCTTCGCAGTGAACCTTCAGAAAATCGCAGGAGAACACTGCCCTCGACGCTATCTTCCGCCTTCACGATTGCCGGAAAATTGCCAATCTCACGCAGTCGCACAGTGAAGCGACGATAACCGTTCAGCAGCGCCTTTTGCTGAACCAATTGGATCTCTTTTCCGCTGGCAGGATCAATTGAGTAGATACCAAGCGTGCTTGTAACTTCTGGAAATAGAAGCGTTCCGTATACGAAAACGTTGGTTGTGAGCATGGGCGATTCTTGGTTTGTCTCAAACCCAATTTTGGTCAAACCCTAGAGGGCCATGACCTCGGCGGCGTCACCCTCTCCGGGCCGGAGAGCCCGACTCTCCCGCGAGCGGGAGAGTGTCTCGCACTCGCTTGTTGAAGACACTCGCCCTAAACCGACCATGCGGCGAAGACACATACGAGCCACCTTCCCAACGCAGTCGCCGCACCCCGATGCAACTGGAAGTTGCCCTTTAGGGTTCGCGGATGATGGGGCCGTAGAGGATAGCGTTGAGAAACAGTTTGTTGGTGCCGTACCAGAAGCCGCGGAAGTTGGGGTCTTCAGCCATCAGGATGACTCGGCCGGAACCTTTGCGGCGGACGATCACACTGGCGGATTTTGCAAGCAGCTTGACGTTGTCGTCCGAGCAATAGCCGCTCATCAGCGGCGTGTCTGTGAGAATGACCGGGTTGGAATAGGGATTCTCCGTTGGTTCCATGACGACTCGGTTGTTTCGGAACAGCGGCAACCGCGAATCAGTCATGCCATAGGAAAGCGGATGCGTGAGGTCGATCTTGCCTTCGAAGATGGCTCCGCTAATTAGCTTGAGAGCCTGGTCGTTTCGAGCATCAGCGTAGGGGCGATGATCGTGGTGATGGTCGTTAGTGTCGACAGCTTCATCTTCGTCGCTGACAGTCGATCGAAAGACGACAGAAGCCAACTTGTTGGAATTGGCCCACTGCGTAGCGGTCCCCATTGCAATCAGCGTTCCACCTTCTGAAAGCCACTCACTGATACTCTCCGTCGCGCTGCTTGAAATGTTCCGGTAGGAACCAGTGGGCATGACGATGGTGTTGTATCGCGACAAGTCAACTCGACCGATTCGATCTTGTGGGACGAGTGTGACAGGCATGCCGATGCGGGCGTCGAGCAAGTGCCACGTCGCTCCGGCGGCGTACCGGTTTGTTCCGCCTTGAATGACCAGCAGGATTTTTGGAACCTGGAGTGGTCGCATAGAATTGCTTCCAAGATCAATCCCCTCCGGAGTTAAGCCGGTTTTCAGGGAATCGATTCTCACTCCTTCCTCTGCACCCTTGGTCATGATTTCGACGAGTGTGTTGAACGGTGTTTCCTGGATGCCGAGTGGAAGCACAACGGTACCGACTGGCTTCGTTGGCTGGTTGCCAAACACGACGTCTTCAAGGTTCTCGTCCGTTGGCTTGTCGCCACTAATGCGGAACGATTTGGTGGCAACTCGCAGCTTCGCATCAGCCTGAAGCAAACGGTTAATCAGTCCTGCACTGGCGTACGAAGACGTGTCGATAGTCCAGGCGATGTCCTCTTCGGTCGGTTGGAACGCGGATGGTTTTGGCGGCTCGTCAGATAGTGAATCGGCATCAACCGTTTTGGTTAACCGCTTCAAATCGAAGTTGTACGCCAGGTCCAGAGTCCAGGTCGAAACGTCGTAGAAAATGTTCTCTCGGAAGTCTGTTCGTCGTTCTGTCAACGCTTGCAGGAACCGGTATTCCGGCTGCTTGGCACTGACCACAATTGATCCGGCAGCGACGCGATGGTCACCAATATCCAATGTCTTTGTGGTCCACTTCGCTTCGATATCGTGCCGCGACAACAGTTCGGCGAAGGTTTGCAACTTGGCAGTGTCCGGGCTGCTGAACACGAATGAGCGGACGGGTTGGTCGCCGGCTTCCGTCATGGCGTCGCGGTGAAATTTTCGTCGGTAGCTGAGCAACGATTCGCGGGACGCCTGAGTTGCCGCCAGACTCGAAAACGATGTTGCTACCTGATTGCGAATCGTGAACGCAAAGTTCAGTTCACCATGTGGACCCTCCTGAGCGTGTCCGCGAGAGCTGGCTTGTTCGAACAGAATGCCAACGGCTCCGTGAAGGTCCGGATAGCTGGAACCCTTACCCGGGTAGAAGTCGTCAAACACTTCTTCCGTGAAGTAAAGTGAACCAAGCTTGTCCAAAGCCTTGGCGTGGTACTTGGCGAACTCATTTGTCAATTCGATGTTGCGGTCCGGAATCAACGGATTCGCGCGTTCGGGAATACCTGGTTGGAAGAAGTACGTTGAACTCGTTCCCATCTCGTGAAAGTCCAGCAGCACGTCGGGCTTCCATTCATGGTACTTTCGCAGACGCCCCTGGCTTTCCGGATGAACAGCCGGTAACCAGTCGCGGTTCAGATCAAACCAGTAGTAGTTGACTCGTCCTCCCGGCCAGGGCTGGTTGTGTTCTGCGTGAGCCGGATCGGCATTCACGTTCTTGCCGCGATGAGCATTGGCCCAGTTTGCGAATCGATTGAACCCGTCCGGATTGAGGCACGGATCCATTAGAATCACAACGTCATTAAGCAGCTTTTCGATTTCCTCGCCCTGTGCGGCTGCGAGGTGATACAGCACAACCGGAACCGAGTTCGCTCCGCTCGACTCGTCGCCATGAACCGAGTAGCCCATGTTGATCACAGCTGGCAGCTTCGAAATATCGATGTCGCCGCTGGCTTCCGGTTTTGAAAGCGCCCTGTGTTGTTGGCGGATAGAATCGATGTTCTTGTGGTTCGATTCGGATGTCACCGTCACCATCAACAAGGGACGTTCACCGTGAGACTTGGCGTATTGTTCGACAGTGACCCGCGGCGAGACCTCGGCGATTTTCCGAACGTACGTCACCAACTGATGATGGGTGATGTGTCGATCACCAGTCTTGAAGTTGAGCACACTTTCAGGCGTGGGGATGTTCTTGTCGTACTCCGCGCCTTTCGACGGAAGGAAATACGAAAGCTCTTCCGCGTAAACGCTGGACGACACTGCAACCAGAACAAACATCAAACTTCGACACAACGCCATCGCACTTCTCCACACCGGGAACATCCCGCCATTGTGGACCGCAGACTCGGCAGATGCCAATCATGAGTTTTGAAGTAGCCCGTCT
>JBGCDN010000782.1:0-7454 GCA_045105495.1 Planctomycetaceae bacterium | reverse complement strand
TCGTCGAGGAAGAACATGCGGTCGATCGCTGACTCGAGCGAGGGGAACCGTGTTACCAGTTCTTTGCGATCTGGCGGCTTACCCATTTCCTGTCGAACACAAAGTTCAGCGTCGATCAGGTCGAGAACCACTTCGTCATCTTGCAGAGCGGGTATCGAAGACACATATTCTTCGACTCGAACCGTCCGGCCTGCTCGGAGGCGATCAATGAGATCGATGCAGGCAAGTTCCACCAAACTGGCTTGTGATTCAGGATCGCACGCAGGCACAATTTCGTCGAACGGAGCGTCTGGTTTGTCCGCGCGAGCGTGGCGCAGCAGCGAGATGCGGTTCATGTCGCTACCGGACATCAGGCATCACCAAGTTCGATCTCGCCATACCGATCACGCAACGATTGCACCGCGCGAGACCAACGCATGCGAGCGGCGTCGGGGGCCATGTTCAGTCGCTCGCCGATTTCCTTCCAGCCGCAGTTGGCAAGGTAGAGCGAGAGAATCTGCTGGCCGTTGTCGCCCAGTTCTTCCCGAAACGCGTTCAGCACTTCGTCACGCATCATGACAACGCTGGGTGTGGAATCTTCGTTGGTGACGTTGTGGTCTTCGACTGGCCCGCCTGCATTCCGTCGAATGTCGCGCCGGTTGCGAGTAAGCGATTTCAAGAGATCCAGAACCTGATGGTCAATAGCTCGGCTAACGTATCGAACCAGATCATTCGGGTTGCGAATGTTGATCCCTTCTTTGCGAACGAGGTCCAGCAGAACCGCGTTGCAGATGTCCATCGATTCCGCCTGACCGACAACGCCGTACTGCCTTAACCGAGTCCTCGCGCGGCGACGCAGTTCGTTGCCGCAGAAGTCCCAGATTTCCGCGACCGCAGTGGAATCGCCGTTACGAAGCCGCTCGGACAATTCCTGCAGCTTCGCTTCATCGGTGGATGGTTTCGACTTCTCGTTTGCGTTCCCTGAATCCATGGCAGCTGTGCATCTTGGGCGTGGTTTGTCAGAACCATCATACAGGCGACGTCGTTCAGGGAGAGCGAACAAGTAAGCTGGATTTTGCGATTCGCCGCGGAAACGCAGCCCTATTATGGCGGTTAGTTTATCGTCGCTTCGCGTAGGTCGCCTGCGTTTTGGTCGCGTGCATCACGAAGTAGCCATCCCGTGTTTGCGATTTGGCGTTGCCGAATACAGATCGCAGCTTGTTCCGATACCACTTCTCACGTTTTGTGACGAACCACATCTGGCCGCCGATTTCGAGCCGATTGAAGCCCTTGAGAATGAAGTGTTTGGGTACCGAGAAATCGGCGTGATAAGGCGGGTTCGAGAGAATCTTGGTGAAGCCCGTTTCGTGGAAGCTTCGAAAACCGTCGCTCTGTTCGATACACAAATTGGGGAAGCCACAGGCTGTCGCGTTTGCCTGGGAGATTTCAACCGCCGTAGCGTCTGCGTCCAACATGCAAACGTTGGTCTCGCCAAGTACATGCGCGGCATAGATGCCAACAACGCCGTAGCCACAACCAAGATCCAGCAGCCGATCGTCTGCTCCAAGTTCCACACAATCCAACATCGCGCGGGTTCCGGCGTCGATGCGTTTAGGTGAGAACAAGTCCGGATGAGTCCGCAGTTCGAACTCGACGCCTTGAACGTTTGCGATCACGGTTGTCGGCATGTTGGCTTTCGTTGGTCGCTGCTACTTAACACCGACGATGTAGCAGATCCAGCTTGGATTGCTGGGCGCTTCTTCGCTGGCTCGCCATTCACCGGTGTCTTCGCCGTCTTCGTCTTCCAGTTCCCAGTAGCAGAGGCTCTTACGGAAACCGGCTTCTTCAAGCATCTCGCGGACCTCCGGAATTGTCCAGAACCGCCAGTGGTACTCGAAGGCCTTCTTCATCTTGCTGCCGTCACCAAACTTGAAGTGAATGTAAAAGCTGCAGTCGGCATTGACAGGATTGAACCGAGCCTGTTCCCAGTGATAACTGAAGCCCTTCTTCCCCTTCTTGATTTTTCGTTTGTCGGTGAGTTCTTCGGTGTAGCAATCGCCGCCGCCCATCATGTCCATAATCATGACGCCCTGGTCGGCCATGTTTTCGTAGGCGATCTTGAAGTAGTTGATGACCTCGGCCCGAGTCTTGAAGTACCAGAACGAAAAATTCTGTGCGGCCAGGACGTCGGCTTTAGGATCGTTTAGTTCGCGAACATCCTGTTCCAGCAGGTTGACTCGCGACTTCTGTTCGTCGTTCAGCTTGGCAAGATTGTTGTCGGTTCCCCACTGCAAGGCTTCCGGACAAAGATCAATTCCAAGCGCTGTGCGTTCTGGGTCTGACTTGGCCCATTCGCAGCAAATGGCATACGTGCCGCAGAAGTCTTCTCGAAGAATGTATGGCTTGGCGTCGTAGGCTTCCCGATACGCTTGCTCGAAGAATTCGACTTCGTTTTCCGGACATTGAACCGACTTCTGGTAGCAGTCGTACTTGTCGGCCGTTTCGGCCATGGTAAGTCGCTTCTTCTTCTTTGGTTTCGTCACGGTGCTCATTGAGGACGTCTCCACGCCAGCGGTGTTTTCGAATCGGGCCGAATTGTAGTGACTGAACTTTAGGAAACGAGTGATCGCGATGAAGAACCGATGGCGCTTGCAAGCAGTTGCATTGCAACTCTGGCGTCGCTGGTCAAACTAACAGCACAAACGTTCTAAGTTGCGAGGTGCGCATGGCTAAGAAGACCGTTTCAAAGAAGACCGGGAAGAAAGCCGCAACGAAGAAGAAGGCGTCGCCGCGCTCGCCGAAAGGTGAAGATGCCACTAAAGCCAAAGACGAGGGCGACGGGAACGGAGTCGTCGTTGCGGACGCCTTTCGCTGGATTCCGGCAGAGAAGGGCTACAGCCTTGCCTTGAAAGGCAAGAAGCTTTACGCCCGGAACGCCAAGGGTAAGAAACTGGCGTCTGTGCCAGCAGCCGTGAAGAAAACGGAACTCGCCGAACAACTGCTGGCTCTGCGCGATTGGCTGGTGCAGCATCGACAGGAATGTACGGACTCTGTCGAGACGTGGATGCTGCGTTCGCTACCAGTTCCTCGCGATGCTTTAGCTTCCGTCTGGATAGATGAAGCCTGGCGTGGTGTGTTGGAGAACCTGGTCGTCGCGCCAATGGCGAAATCAGAGTTCGATCAGGATCGAGCCGGGTTCCTTCGTGGTGTTGATGCGAAGAAGGGGATTGGTGTCGTCGATTTGGACGGCGAAACCCAATGGCTGAAAACCCAGACGATCGCCATCCCGCATCCAATCCTCCTGGACGAACTTTCCGACTTTCGCGAGCTGGCGACGGAGCTCGATTTGAAACAAGCGACAGACCAGCTGTTCCGCGAGACATGGAAGTTCGGCGCGAAGCAATTCGAAGGCACCCACACGGTCCGGAAGTTTGAGGGTGGGCAGTTTCAGATGTTGTCCCACGCCAATAGTGCCGCACGTGCGAGAGGTTATCGAGTTCGCGGCGGCAGCGCGACTTGCACGGTGTTTGAAGGGGGGACTCGCGTTGAGGCTCGTTACTGGATTGGAGAAGGCGAACCGGAATACGAAACGTGGACCGGCGATCTGTCGTTCGTGAACAGCGAAGAGAAAGCGATTGAACTCAAGAACGTTGGGCCCGTGGCATTCAGTGAAGGCATGCGCATGGCAGCTTCGATTTACAGCAAACGGTTCATCGAAGAGGAGAAGAAGGAATCATGAGCGCGATTGAGCAACTTCTCGAAGCTGGTGCGTTGCTGACAGCGAAACAAAAAGTCAGTTCGAAAGAACCCGTCGATGACATCAGCGCGCGAGTGTACTCGCATCCGGCTTTGGAAACTCCGGTGGTCAGGCTGTGTGCCGATAAGCTGGCGCAAGGTGATGATCTTGCGATGGAGTTTCTTGGCTTCGCAGAACCGGAAGTGCAGGGGCCCGTTGCGAAACGTCGTCGTCAGGCGCTCGGGTTCCCCGGTTGGGCTCTGATTAACGATCCAAAGCACGCCAAGTACGCGCTGCAACTTGTGAAGTTGATGAAGAAGGCCGCGCGTCGAGCCAAGAGTAAACCTGGCCGCGCTTATGATGAGTTTTCGGCGACGTGTAAGAAGCTGGGGCGCAGTGTTGCTCACTTCCTTCCAAGTTATTGGGAAGAAGTCGGCCGGATTTTCATGGATGTTGGCAGCCAGACATTCGCCGCTCGCGCGTTCAACAAGGCTCGCGAAGCAGAGAAGGTTCATGCTCTGGCAGTAGACGAGGAGATGCGTCGAGACGCGTTTCTGGAGTTCGCTCTGGCCGGGTGTCTGTCTATCAAAACACTAAGCGAGTACGGCAAAGAGTTGCAGAAGACGCAGAAGCCAAAAGAGGCTTGGGAGTTCTTTCGCACGTTGTGTCTGCGGCGAACGCTGGGCGGCGTGCCGCCGTACGCGTCGATTCGGAAGGACCTCGATCGACTCATTAAGAACGCCAAGCTGGATAAGCAGGCTGAACACATCGCGTTTCTGGAAGAAATCAGCGACGCCCCCGCCATGGTTCGCGCGCCGGAGTCGTTTTGGGAATCGTACGAAGATGAAGCTCGTGAGCTCGCCAGGACGAACGCGAAGTTCGCAGGCTTTCTGCTGAACATGATTCCCGACTGGGGTTATTGGACCCGATCGACCTGGAAGTGGACTGCCTATCTCGACAAGGTCGGTGTTCTTCCCAACGCGTGGAAGGTCGATGTTCCAGAGGAAGCGAAACCGAAGGACAGTCCGGCGGCGTGGTTCCACACGCGTCTGAAGAGGGATGTTCCGGTTGCTGCGTTCACTCTGTTCGATCAGATGGCCGATCGCTTCCGAACCGACGGAATTCCCGTTGATCTGCGGTCTGATAACGAGATCTCTGTCGATCTGCTCGATCACGCATTGGAATCGAAAGTCCCGGTTGCAGATCCGAACAAAGACACTCACCTTGATTTGTCGAAGTGGGCTCACTCTGAGAAAGAAATGCCAGAGCGTCCGCGCGATCCGGTGTTTGTCCACAATGACAAACGTTTCGCGAAGCTGTTGGCGAACGCAGTGCCGCATGCGGCCGGCAATGCAGCATTCGAGAAGCACGCTAGCGGCAAGGCAGCGCTCAAAGAGGCACGGCGGGATTGGCTTACGGGGTTGGTTGATTCGATCGACAGTTGGGCAGTACCGCACGCCGAAGAAGCGGTTGAGGAAACGGAAAAGAAAACGTATCGATCGACGTTTCGCGAGTTTCCTGAACCATACGCGAAGCTTAAATCGATACGACTCGGTCCGGTGTTGGGTCGGAACCTGCGAGGCGGCTTGCTGGACGAATACGGTTGGCCGGTTCTGGAAGAAGCCATCGATAAGCTTAGGCCGAAACCAGGGACAAGCGTTTCACTTGCTGGTGCTTTGCCGAATGTGATTGCGTATCACGGGCAGAACGTGATTGTCGTGAACCGAGACAGCGTTCTCCTGGAATGTGAGATTCCTCTGCCCAAAAAGCATGAAGTCACTGGCATTGCCTACATCGATGGTCGGCTTGCGGTCGAGTCACGTGATGCGGGTACTTATCAGTCGGCCGCGTTTTGGGTCGATGATCCTTCGAAGCGATTTGACGAAGCATCGTTACCCGGTTCAAAACACGGTGCGATCGTGCAGTTGCCGGATGGGAATTGGTTTAGTGGCACCCAGTCGGTTTCTGCGAATGATCCTCAACCGTCGATGCGAGTGGGAGAGTTTTACTTCGACGGCGAGCGCGTGTGGGACGGCGAATACGACTACCTCAAGAGTCGATACGTGACGTACGAACGAAACCCGATTGATGGAAAACGCGGACGTCAGTCGATGCCTTCGTGGTTCGAAGATTTCCTGGAATCCGGCGAAGAGCTGATATTGGGTTCATCGGAGCTTCTGAAGTTGGGTGACTACGTTGCCGATTCGCCATTGGGTTCAAAGGATGGCGTCGTCGGTTGGCGTGTCAAGAAGACGGCGAAGAAGACGTACATCGCTGAAGGGATTGATGGTCGGCGTTGGGACGGAGACGCGCATCAACTTCCGATTGCGATGCTAGATTTGCCTGGAACGGACGAATACATGTTCGTCACCGGCAGCTACTGGTCCACCGGTTGGTATCGTCGCGACTCCACTTTGTGGGACAAGGAATACCGATGTCGCCTGGACGACAATATCCACACGCGCCGCGGGCAGTGTGACGATCTTCCGGTTCTCTGGTGGCATATGCTTCAGGTGCGCGATCTTGAAACGTCGAAGCGGTTGCGGAATGTGACGGACGATGAAGCAGAAGCATTAGTCGTGGCGGCTCAGGCGGACCTCGCAAAGCCCAAAGAGAAGAACGTGCCGCGCGAGTTCGCCGATACGAAAGCGGCGTTGCGGAAGCTGTTTCCAATGCTGACTGATCATCGTTTGGCTTATGGATTGGTGCACTTGGCTAAGTCGGTCGCCGAATCACAGGACAAACTTGGGAAGGTTGTTGAGAAGAATAATCCCGACGGCGCAGAACCTGACAAAAGTAGTTCAGCAGTATCAGAAAGTGGAGCCGTCTCGCTTCAGGCCGGGCTGAACGAACTAGATGTCTACTTTCCAAACCGCTACGGAAAAATCGCGCCGCATCTGAAGGCGCTTGGATTGCGTTTGAACGGGAAGCTGCCGGAAAGCGAGGTGATTCCGTTGGTCTCTGCCGACTGGATGAACCTGTTTATCGATCTCAGCGCGAAGCTCTGGAAGGCGATTCAGAAAGAACGTACGAAGCCGGCAGGTTGGCCTGGGTTCATTGACTTTTGGTTGGAGCAGGGCATTCAAGAATTGCCTGGGAAGCTTCGTCGCCTTGGCGGACGGTTTAGTTACGACGTTCCACTGCCTGTCGACTACGGCGATCGTGATGACGACAATGACGAACGCGAAGCATGGGTTGAACAGTGCCCGGTGTGGGAAGAGAACGGCAATACTTACGTGTTCTACAAGTTCAGCGGTCCTTACGGTTCGCTGCTTGAATATTCGCCGGGGGGAAAGTTCTACCAACCAAAGTGTTGGGAAGACGAAGACGGATCGCGACCGTTGGATTTCTCGCTAAGCGCCGATTCACTCGCCAAAGTCGCGGCCGCCGCACGCAAGGGCGAGAACCTGACGATTGAGCGCGAGTCGCTGGAAGAGTTCGCAGACTTTATCGGCATCAGCTTCGCGGAGTCTGCGTGCTTCTGGCATGGCGAGCTCACCAAAGAAAAGCGAACAGATCTCAAACTCAAAGTAAAAGAAACCGAACGCGCAGCCGCTTCCATGAGTGGGCTACCGTCAGCGTTTCGCAATCGGCTGGACGAGTTCGTTTTCAGCGATGCAGAACGCCTGTGGAATGATACCGCTGACATTATTCGAGACGTCGCCGGAGTTTGGCTGGAGAACGCACCAAAGCGTTTGCCGCTGACTGCGGAGATGCGAGATCGGCTTCCTGGGGATCA
>JBGCDN010000781.1:0-2876 GCA_045105495.1 Planctomycetaceae bacterium | reverse complement strand
TGTGGGCGGCATCGAATCATACGGAACCGAGCGGACTACGGTTGGGCCGTTGCAAGCTTTGCGTCAGCGACCTTAGCGCGTGCATCAGGCTATGTGTGTAACGTCGGAGTTTTGCGCTGCTATCGGTGTGGGTGAAGAGTTCCGACCTCAGGCACTCGTTTCTCTGCTTAAGCGCTTCGAGGTGGCACTTGATTTCATCCGGCGATCGCCCGACAGCAACAGCTCCATTCTTGGACATGGCTGCTCCCGCTCTCGACAGCGTGGTTCTACGCGATCGTAGGCGCGAAAAGGGACCAGCCAACAATTCTTCCGAAGCCGGTGCTCTGCATCAGTGAAACTGCGAGTGCGCAGTCTCTGGTTGTGATTGGAACCGGATGGGCGTGTTGGACGCTCTCGCTCGTCGGGACGTCTCCGCGTTGCTATTCAGAATCAGCCTTTCGACGTTCTTTGTTCATAGCGATCGTAATATTGCTCTGAATGCGAATCTCGTCACTGCATTCGCCAAGTGCTCTTGCTTCGTCCCCTAGGTGCTTACTTCGCGACTTGAGGATGTCGAGCTTTGCTCGAATGTCATCCGGCTTACCACCCTCAGTAAGCAACTTCTTGATATCCTCGGTCAACTCATCCATTGTTGATCCCTACTGCGAATTTCATTGTTTGCAGCATAGCAGGATGTTGAGACTCAAAGGGCCGCCTGGCGATTTACGCCACGACCAATTCAATGAACCGGCTGGCACGGACGGTCCGAGGTTCGAAAACAGGCTCGGCCTTCATGGCTTCAGAGTTACCTGCCAACCGACTTAGGAACGACCTACGACACGCTGATACCAGCCCTACTCGTTCGAGCTGACTTCTAACTCCTTCTGGAGTTGCTCAAGCCGTTGCCGGAGAGCCTTTGCTTCCTGGATAGCTCTTGCGGACTTAGTTTCGGCTTCACGGATCTCAATTCTGGCGTCGATCTCAGCCCGCAGTGCGGCATCGTGTGACTGAACCCACAACGATCCGCACATGATGGAGAGCACTGCGATGATAAGAACCAGCGCGGCGATCGTGATAGGCACGCGCGTAGGCGGGTCAGGATGCGGCTCGACTGAGTCTGCTGACATGTCGGCGATGGTGTCTCAAAAGAAGTCGGATCAGGGAAATTGTAATGCCGGTATTGAGGGAAAGCGAAAGGCACATAATGCCACCGCCTCCGTAAACAGGAATTCCTGATCGGAATAGCGCACGTTTGCAGGGAACGCTGGTTGTAGCCGTCTTAGTGTTAGTCTTTGGATTGGGGAGCCGGACCACGCCGAGACTTCCTGCGTCTGCGTCTTCTTTGCGATTTTGGCTTGTCTGTGGATGCTGCTGAGACCTTTGCAGAGGCTTTGCCGCCAGCACCGCTCGACAATTTAGAGGCTGGCTTCCTGCGTCGCCGTGGTTTCTTCGTCGATGCAGACTCTTCCGATTGTGCAGGCTCTGCGTTTTCTGCTGGCAGCTTGTGACCGATCAGTCGTTCGATCGCCCTCAATTCACTTCGCTCATCTGCCGTGCAGAACGCAATTGCGATACCTTCAGCCCCGGCCCTGCCAGTTCGCCCAATCCGATGGACGTAGGCTTCAGGTTCGCGGGGAAGATCATAATTCACGACATGCGTGACACCCTTGATATCGATCCCTCGCGATGCAACGTCGGTGGCGACCAGTACCTTAATCCGACCAGCGCGGAACTGAGCCAGTGCGCGTTCGCGTGCGTTTTGTGACTTGTTTCCATGAATTGCGGCAGCTGGAATGTCGCTTTCTCTCAGAATACGCGCCACGACATTTGCGCCGCGTTTGGTTCGTGTGAACACGAGAGCTCGTTCGACTTCGGGGGCCGAGAGAGTATTTTGCAGCAGCAGCTTTTTCCCTCTGGGCTGCGTGTAGATTAGACGCTGGGTAATCTTCGCAACGCTGGTCTTCTTTGGCGTGACGTTCACTGTGACCGGTTCGCGAAGCAGACTTTGCGATAGCTTCACGATGTTCGGTGCGAGGGTCGCGGAGAAGAACAACGATTGTCGCTTATCCGGCAGCATACTGATGACACGACGAATGGCTGGAAGGAAGCCCATGTCGAGCATTCGGTCAGCTTCATCCAACACAAAGAACGATAGTTTCGACAGATCGATGTAGCCTTGTTCGATCAGATCCAGCAGCCTTCCGGGCGTTGCGACAAGGATGTGTGTTCCTCGCTGCATGGCTCGAACTTGCTTGCCCTGACTTACTCCGCCGTACACCAAAGTTGTGCGTAGTTGCAGGTTTTTGCCGTACTTATTGAGGTTTTCACCAATTTGAACCGCCAGCTCTCGGGTTGGAGCGAGCACCAGGGCCTGAGGGCAGCGAGGAACCGATTTACGATTGGTTCTTCCAAGCCGGTCGAGAATCGGAATCGAAAACGCCGCCGTTTTTCCAGTGCCAGTCTGAGCGCAACCGAGGACATCTCGTCCTTCGATGGCAGATGGAATCGTCTGTGCCTGAATGGGGGTTGGTTGTACGTAGCGTGCTTCCTTGAGAGCTTGCGCGATGGGCTCGATCAGGGAGAGTTCTTCGAATGTCTTCAACGGTTTCTTTCGTGATATCCGTAGTTCGTTTTTGCGCTCCCGGTAAGTCGTGAGCGTCGGAGCAAGATGGCGGCAGCGGTTTGTCACCAGCATGAATGATGCGGAGACAACTGCGCGGAACATCAGTGTTCAGGGTTCCGACAAGCAAGAGACTCGGACCCGAGCGTCAAATGACGCGCGACGAGAGTGGTGATCAACGCGATCAACCGGTCGTCGATAAACGTGCGTTACATCCCGCACGCCTGTGTTTGTGATGAGAACAGGAGGGCGAATATCCAACTCGCGATCTCGTCCT
>JBGCDN010000780.1:0-21619 GCA_045105495.1 Planctomycetaceae bacterium | reverse complement strand
TGAGGCAATCAGTTTTCAGTTTTCAGGGATCAGTTGTCAGGTTTCAGGAGTGACTCCTGAGTACAGGTAGGGAGAGTCGAACTCCCGCCTCCAGTTTGGAAGACTGGCGTGCTGCCATAACACTTCACCTGTCTGGCGGGCGTCTGCCCAAGCGGAAGTGACAGGACTCGAACCTGCAACGGACCAGGCCGCAACTGTTTTCGAAACAGCTTCCTCACCATTCGGATCACTTCCGGCTGCATGAACCGACAACGTCGATTCACAAAGCTTCGGCGGCAGGAATCGAACCTGCGACTGGACGGGTAACAACCGCCTGCCCGTACCAACACGAGCACCACCGGACCGCTGCGAGGTTTGTGCCTGCGGCAGCTTTGTCGTTCAGACTTTGTGAGTCTCTGACGCGCTGTCGCGGACGAACAGACTTCTCTTTTCAATGGCGATGTACGGAATCGAACCGCTCATCCAATTAAGGCACGTGGGTTACAACCACGTTCAGATCCCACTCTGAAGCACCGCCAGGCGTTCGCCTGTTTGTGCCTGCGGCAGCCTCACCGTTCGAACTTCAAACATCTTTGACGCGCTGCGCTGACACACATGGTCCGGACTTTGATGTCCGTCCTTCTCAAAAGCAGCCGACCAGAATTGAACTGGCGTTTTCACGATGGCAACGTGACGTCTTACCACTGGACCACGGCTGCATGGAAACGGAAGGCAGCAGGGGCTCGACTGCGCGGTTCTCTTGAACCGGGTGAGTGGCTGCATACCTTCGGCCTCACAAAGGCACTGGTGAGAATCGAACTCACATCACCGCTTTACGAGAACGGTGCTCTACCACTGAGCTACAGTGCCGACGCAATTCCACAATCAAATTGTCAATGATCGAGTTCGTAGGTGGGTAGACCTGAGGCTGTAGAGCTCTCACTCCTACGACCTTCCGCCTCACCACCTACAGCCTGAGTGGATTCAGAGGGACTCGAACCCTCACCTGTCCGGTTAAGAGCCGGATGTGCTGCCGCTAACACCTTGAATCCCCGCTCTCGCGGTTTGTGCCTGCGGCAGCTTTGTCATTGGGACCTCAACGTCCGTGACGCGCTATCGCTGGCGAACCGTGAATTCTGTTTCGTTTCTATTGGCTCCGTCAGTAGGAAGCCGAGGAGTCGAACCTCGTGGATCGCTTTATAAGAACGACTGTCAAACCGTCGACAACGCTTCCCTGTCGCGTTGAAGTTCGTGAGCCATTGTCAGCGAAGCCCGTCGTGAACCGTTGAAGTTCAAACAACAAAGCTGCCGCAGACACAAGCCCACGAAGTGGGTCCGGAGAGAATCGAACTCTCATGGGTACCGGTTAAAAGCCGGATGCATTCCAGTCTGCCACGAACCCGTGTGTTGGTATTCGTGACCCGTGTTTCAATCGATGTTCCATGGTTGCCTCAGTCCACTACATTTCAGTTGTCTGCCAGCGAAGCGCGTCGTGAACTGGTGCAGTCCACACGACAACGCGTCCCAGACACAAAGTGGCGAACGCCACATAGCCCGAGAAGGAGTCGAACCTTCGTTTCCGCCTTATCAGGGCGACGCCTTAAACCGTTAGACGACCGGGCTGAGTTAATGTCTTTGCCGCCAACGAGCATCTCGCCGCCGGAGGCTCAAACCGCCCTTGGGCGGAGCACCAGTGAGACGATTCGAACGCCTTAGACGAGGGTTGGAAGCTCGCGGCTCTCCCAGGAGCACACTGGTGTAAAAGGGCAACCGACCGGGATCGAACCGGTACCTCCTGGCTCACAACCAGGCGTGCAGACCACTACACAACGGCTACCATGTTGTTGGTTTCAAAGTCACAAATAGTCGGGGCGACAGGATTTGAACCTGCAGTCTCCTGGTCCCAAACCAGGCGCGTTGCCAGATTACGCCACACCCCGTTTTCGGGTTGAAGGTGAAAAAGACAAAGGATCAAAGAGCTTGTGAGTCACTGACTCCTTCGCTTTTTATCCACTTCAACTCTTAAACTTCTCCGCCGAGTAGCTCGCCCAGGATTCGAACCCGGATTAAGACGTTCGAAGCGTCTCGTGATATCCAATTTCACTAGCGAGCCGTGTAGGCTGGAGTCGTGAGGCCAAAGGATGGAGGGCTCTGATCCCTGCCGCCTTCAGCCTCATTACCTACAGCCTGCAAGTGACACTGACCGGAATTGAACCGGCGGACACCTGGGTGAAAACCAGGTATTTCTACCATCAGAAACTACAGTGCCATGTTCAGGCTGGAGGTCGTTAGGCAGGAGGTTGCAGGACTTACTTGCCCCTACGACCTTCAGTCCTATTTCCTTCAACCTGCTATGGCCGACCCAGGTAACGCTCCTGGCTATGAGGCTTATGAGACCTCGGTGGTCGCTTGACCGTCGGCAGTATGTTGTGGTGCTACCGCGTATTTCAGGGCACAAAAAAAGCCCGGAGCTTGTGACACCGGGCTCTTACATTCAAACGAATGAAGTTCACTCAGGCGTCACAAACGAAGTCGATTTGAACCGACCACGGGTAGGTACCAACGACCGGGGCATTCGGATTTCCGAATACTCGGGGTCGCTATCCCGTTCTGTTCGCTATGAAGACCTGAAAGTAAAACCATCATCGTTCTTATTATCCCGGATTGAATTTCACTGAAGAGCAATTCGTTATGCCCCGCCAGTGTTAATGAAGACGCGCCTAC
This sequence comes from Planctomycetaceae bacterium, assembly GCA_045105495.1. Classification (GTDB taxonomy): domain Bacteria; phylum Planctomycetota; class Planctomycetia; order Planctomycetales; family Planctomycetaceae; genus CAYNWT01. The sequence goes on along the minus strand of JBGCDN010000780.1, from coordinate 18,916 downwards.
TGTTAGTTTTGTTCGCGCGTTTTCCGGGAAAACTGAAAACGGTTCTCTAACAGCCTGCTGAATAACAATAGTAGCACGGCTCTCCGAGTCGTTTTCCGCGAGGATTTTCAACGGCTCGGAGAACGGTGCTACTGTCTTCAACAGCCAGCTAAGCACTTGGAGGTGCTCCGATAGCACTCAGTTGGAAGAGGTACTCAGTACGAGTTCCTGAACGGCAGCGTCCTCCAACCCAATAGCCGATCGTGACGAGTGATTTGTCAAGCATCTACATTTCGTCAAACCCAGCGCGAGTTCACTGGATTCCGAGTCTGCTAATCCCTTGACTTGAGCAGATTTACTCAACCAACTGACCATTGAACGTACGTGCGCGTGGGTAGATAGTGAATCGACGCCCGCTGATCTGCCTTCAAGGCCGACGACGCCGGTTCTGACCGCTGTCATAAACCAAGAAATGCTGCTTTTGGCAGGTTTTTGGACTCCCTGGCAGCAATGCGTGGCTTCCAGCTTCCACATCGAGTACAACACTCGGTCCTGTTAAACGTAGCAATTGCGAACCAGAAGCAAGATCAGACACATGGCAAGAAAGACAGCCAGCCGCCTTTCAAAGCGTCGTGAAGCCGAAGCAGCTGAAGCTTTGGAAGAAGCCGAACCGGCCGCCAAGAAGAAAAAGAAGAAGAAAAAAGCCACCAAGCGCAAGACGACCCGATCGCGCAAGAAGAAGGACGTGCTTGAGCGTCGTCGATTGGTATGGGCGATCTACAGCAGCACAATGAAGGAAGAAGCTCGCTTCCCATACGAAGAACGTGAAGAAGCCGAGCAAAAGCTGGAAGCCCTTCGAGCCAAGTCGAAGAAGAGCTACTTCATCCAGCCGCTGAAAGAACCAATCACCAAAGAAGACGAAGAAGACGCCGCTGAAGCTGCGGATGCGACGGAAGAAGAAACTGCAACGAAGAAGGCAGCCAAGAAGAAGTCGTAGACTTCGTTTGTTCCACTCAAGGGTGGAACGCACAAACAAAAGCCGCTTAGAGATTTCTCTTCGCGGCTACGATATCTGGTTCTTCCCTGACAAGGATGTCAGTCATGACAGGATCTCGCCGCGTTGCGGTGCTGTTCGGAGGTTCGTCTCCCGAACGCACTGTTAGTCTCGAAAGTGGTCAGGCAGTAGCGGCAGCATTGACTGATCGTGGCCACAGCGCTGTGCTGATCGACCCAAGTACTCAGTCGGTTGCTGAGGTCGATTGGGACCAATTTGATTCCGCGTTCATTGCCCTACACGGCACTTACGGCGAAGACGGCCAAGTGCAGCAACAGCTAGACTCTTTGCGTGTGCCTTACACCGGCAGTTCTGCAGAAGCGTCAGCCGTAACGTTCGACAAAGCTCGCGCGAAGGATCGATTTCGACGAGACAAGCTTACTACGCCCAAGAGCACGCTTGTCTCATCGTCTAACGATACCCGCACTCTGCTGGAAGCGATCAACAAGACGGAATTGCCTGCAGTGGTGAAGCCAACGCGACAGGGATCCAGCGTAGGAGTTACCATCGTTCGGCGAGCAGATGAAATCGAACCGGCATTGGATCATGCCTTCCAGTTTGGTAGCGAAGTACTGATCGAAGACTTCATCGCTGGCGAAGAATGGACGGTGGGCGTGATTAATCGCGAACCGCTCGCACCAATCCGAATCGATTCCGCCCGAGCGTTCTACGACTACGAGGCGAAGTATGCAGACGACAGAACTCAGTTTCACGTAGCAGACAGTTCTGACGACGTTGTTTTCATCGAATCACTTCAGGATGTCGCCGTTCAAGCGGCAAAATCGCTTAGTACGTCCGGGATCGCTCGCGTGGACCTGATGGTTGATAAGCAGCGGCGGCCATGGCTGCTGGAAGTCAATACCATCCCGGGGTTTACGTCACACAGCCTCATTCCGATCGCAGCCGAAGCAGCCGGCATCAGCTTGGGCGAACTTTTTGAGTCTGTGTTGCCGCCAGTGCCAAGTAGCCAGCGACTGGCGGGATGAACACAGTCCCATTCTCCGGACAACTCTGAGGGCTTCTCGACTAGTCCACGACGGGGCATGTTCATTACCCTTCACGCTGAAAGCGGCGTCTGAGCGGCTTTCAAGCAACTTACGATCTGCTCCCCGGGAAATAGTTTAGTGTCAGAAGCAGCAGCATCAGCGACTACGTCCGAACACGGACACAAGAAACTTGGTCAGTTGGCCGCCACATCGATTTGTGGCAACGACATCACCTCATCGTGCCTGTACGTCTCCGCGTTAGCGATTGTGGCGGCAGGAAAGCTGGCTCCCATTTCGCTGCTCATGGTTGCAGCTGTCTTGTTCCTGTTCAGGAAAATCTACGCCGAGGTCGTCGGTGCCTTGCCGCTAAACGGCGGTGCGTACAACGCGCTGCTTAACACCACCAGCAAGCGATGGGCTTCCGTAGCGGCATGCCTGACTGTGTTGTCCTACATGGCCACCGCGGTAATTTCCGCACTCGAAGGTATGCACTATGTCCACAATCTTTGGGATGGCCTAAACGTCCTCTACGGAACCATCGCGCTGCTTGCGTTCTTTATGTTGCTGACAATTATCGGTATCACTGAATCGGCGATCGTCGCGATTGTCATTTTCATTACGCACTTAGCCACATTGACGCTGCTGCTGATTGTTGGAATCGCTTTTGTGTTCGGTTACTCGGATGCCGGGCTTCAGACAGCAAAGGATAACTTCGCTTCAGAACTACCGGCGACACCGGGCAGTGAAGATGAGTTCGCCGATTTATCCGTGAGTGCGTCTGCTGATGGGGAAACTGGTTCAGCCCTCGAAACACCCGAGGAGAGTAGCGGCGGCTCATTCTGGCCAGCGCTATTCTTTGGATTTGCTGTTTCCATGCTGGGCATCTCTGGCTTCGAGAGCTCGTCGAACTTCGTTGAAGAACAAGAACCTGGCGTCTTCCCGAAAACGCTCCGCAATATGTGGATCGCGGTGAGCTTCTTTAATCCACTGATGGCTCTCCTGGCATTGGCGGTTCTTACGCAGATGCAAGTCGGAGAGAACCAGAACGCTCTGCTTGCATATATGGGCGAAGTTGCCGGCGGACCAACATGGGGGCCACGGCTTAGTACTCTCATCTCGATTGACGCAGCGATGGTTCTGTCGGGTGCCGTATTGACCAGCTTTGTTGGTGTGACAGGCTTGGTACACCGCATGACGCTCGACCGATGCCTGCCTCAGTTCCTACTCAAGACAAACGCTCGCGGCACCACACACCGCATTATCGTGGCATTCTTCCTGCTGTGCGTTTCCGTTCTGGCAATCACTACAAATCACGTACCCGCAGCCGATGTCGAAAAGCTAAGTGAAGTCGTGGCCGCTTCGGACGTCACGGTACCCGCTGAGCCACCAGAAGATGCCAGCGACGAAACTGTTGCCGCATACATGGCTGCTTTGGATGTGTCGCGGCAGCAAACAAACCGAACCGTGTTGCTGAATGAAGAGCTGTCGAACGACGCCAAGCGAATCTACAAATCGCTGTCGAAGAAGGATCGTTCAACGCTCAAGTCCATGTCGGCAAAGGATATTTCTGACAAGCTGCACATGGCTGGAGAGAATGCCCAAATCGGCAAACTGGCGGGCATCTACACGATCTCGTTCTTAGCGGTGATGGCACTGTTTGGCATCGGCAATGTGCTGCTGAAATTGAAACGGAAGAACCTACCGCGACCTGCCAAAGCCACGTGGCCAGCGGTCTTCATCGCTATTGCCGCGGTTCTTGCAGGCCTTATCGGTAATGCAGTGAAAGACACAGAATACCTCATCACGTTCCTGCAATACTTCCTGCCAGCGATGGCCGTCATCCTGATAATGCTAAGCCGTATTTCGCTGCTCGGCGGAGTCCTCGGAGTCGTCCGAAACATCACGGCGTCCATTGTCGGACCAATGACGAAACTGGCCGGATGGGTTCGCAAGAAGATAGACGACATCAACTCACAGCAGATCGTGTTCTTCACCCGCGGAGACAACACAGCGAACCTCAACAATGCGGTTCTCTATGTGAAACAAAACGAACACACGAATCGGTTGAAGATCGTCACCATTACCAACGACAAGCATCAGGCCCCACCCGGCCTGCGAGAAGAACTGAATGTGCTGGATAAGGCGTACCCAGAAATCGACATCGAGTACATCGAACTCGAAGGCGACTTCAGTCCGGAGTTAATCACCAAGCTCTCTGACGAATGGAACATCCCCAAGAACCTGATGTTCATCGGATCGCCCGGCGGCCGTCTAGGCTATAGCCTGGCCGAACTTGGCGGCGTCCGCTTGATTATCTGACCCTTCGCCGTGGCCCGCTCCGCTGGCCCAACGCCCTTGCCGCACAGGATGAAGCTTAACGCTTCTCGTTGGGTTAGCAGGGCGTTTAAAAAAGTAGCACGGCTCTCCGAGTCGCGGAAAGCCCTCGCAAGAAACGACTCGGAGAGTCGTCCTACAATCGTTCTTCTACAGACTGTTAGTACTCGGATTCGGCGTGGGCCGGAACTTCCGGGATTCCCATCAACGTAAACAAATGCGATCGCGCGCCGTCATCGGGGAGGGTTTCTGTCAGAAGTTCTGGCAGAGGCATGCTGCCCCAGCGTGCAAGCTGGTCTGCGGCGTAGGATAGCGGACTGTGCGGCTCAGTCTTACGAAAGAAGTCGGCCACTAGCTGAACACAACGGATCGCATCTGATCGGTCTTGAATCTGTGATGCTTCAATCCGGGCAGGAACCACGGAAGCCACTGTCCCCGTCTCGCTTTGACCCTCGACTAGTGACTCCTCCTCGCCGGCTTCGATAGCTTGCTCATCGGCCGGCTTGGCCCCTTCGTCTATTAGAGAATGCCCGGCGACGTACTTCAGAGTGTCGAAGCACGTTTCGAGTGCGTTCGTGATGGCAGAAGAGTGTGGCGAGTGTTCGCCGCAGCGTTCATCTAGAAAGCCTGTCAGCCGGCCAAATTCTTCGAGGCATACCTGGATACACTTTCGTTGGTTCTGCAGAAACTCGCTGGAAGTCTCTTTAACAGCGACTTCGATCATCTCCGTCGAAATTGCCCCCTCTTCGATCCTCGCCTGTCGTTCTTCCGGGTTGAGCGAAGTGAGACTCTGTGCATGTTGATATGCAGCTGTTGAACACGGTGGAACCGATTGCCCCGCGGTCAGCGGACACATGAGGATTGGGCGAATCAAAGTGCCTTCCGAGTCGACGCCATTAAGCCCCGCTAGATAAACAACACGCGCTTCATAGCTCTCTGCTTCCGGCAGCGGATATACGTTATCCCAATACCGTTCACAGAGTTCCCGCGTCAGTTGAAAGCCGTCATGCAAGCCGGGAAAGTCATGCTCTCGGATCAAAGCCTCAATCAGGTAGGCACATAGCTCCAAGTCTTTGGACTGGGTCGATAGCGTCTCCGTAGCCAGACTAATGAGAGCTCGCCAACACGTTTCCGCAGGGGGCACATCTGACTCACCACGCATCCGACGCCGTTCCAACGTTCGAGCCTCGTTGCGCAGCGACTTGATCTTGTAGTAGACAGAGTTGTGGGACGTATCCTGCCGGAGGTCTTCGCCACAGGGACTCTCATCGCTGATGGGCTCGAGAATTAGGTCCAGTTCGAGATTGCTAAGCCATTCCATATCTTCGCCGCCCGACAAGTACGTACGCATACTTGTTCAATATCGGCGGATATCCGGAGCGGCTAGTGGCTGAATCTGCCGATGCGGACTGATCTGTTTTGGCCGGTTGCTCTAGTGAGCGATCGGCAAGAAATGCCGGAGGTCATTGGTTCGTCGCGACGTGTGGCGTCTACCAAACCTTCCAAAACGGTTTGCTGCCCTGTTCCCGTCCCTCACCTTCAGCCTGCATGCGTTTGCGAGCTTCCATGAGCTCATCCGCCGAGGCGGACGTGGCGTCGAAGTAAGTGTCTTCAGGTTCGAACGCATCAACGGCTGGCTGAGCCGGCTTTGTCACTGGCGATGCCGCATCTTCGGCTGCTTGGTTCTTCGCGGCCTGTTCCAAAAGTTCACGAAGATGAGCGTCACCACCGTCTGTCGAATCGAACGACATCGTTTGGAACATCTTGTGATCCGGGTTTGAAACCCGCAGATCGGTCAGCACCTTTTGAATGACCGAGGCCCACTGACGCCGATCGTATTCGGGGCTCTCAGGAGTAGCACCATCAGGAAAAAACGTCGCGCTCAGGAACTCTCCTAGTTCTTCTACCGAAAACTCGAACCCACGCTTTTGACCGGCATCGACAAGTGAGGAAGCGAAATCGTTGACAGCGTTCTGCAGATCTCTCGCCCCACCATCGCGAAGCAACGTGTTGGCGAATTGAATGACAGATTCTCTCGACATGGCCCACCTTTCGAGATGTTGACGAATGACGTTCAAATATGGGTTGATACGCTGATAGCTCCGATCAAACGTCTCATTGGCAGAACCGAAAGGCATAGTTAACGCCAGATATTGACGGTTGTAATGATTACCTCGGCTTCTTTGGCGGAGCGATCAGCTGCTGTGTCGGAGTGTTGCCCAAGTCCATACCCGGTGGTGGGATATCAAGTAGAGGCGCAATCGATTGGGCGTTTGGAGCGGTCGTGGCTGGTGGTTCGCCCGGAGGTGGTAAAAGACCCGGCGCTGGAGGGATGGGATTCTGTGGAATCTCGTACTCCGGCGGCGCCACGGGTAGCGGACGAGTGACCGGTGTCACTGTTTGAACGTACGAGCTTGGACGGTCGCTGACGATGCCACTGCTGATGACCCGGCCCGGCTTCACCAAAGCGGTGTCCAGAATACGTTCTTTACTGTGTCGTCTTGCGACCTGTGAGATTGCGTTTTCAGACCAACCAGATTCCGCAAGGTGAATGCCGTTGTAGTCCAGCAGTGTCCCCTTCTTCAGTTCGACCGTTTTCGCCGCCAGCATGTGTTCTACCAATGCTCGATAGAACTCACTTTCAGCGGCCGCTAAACGGCGTTGAGCGTCCAGCAAGAGATCGAGTGTTGCGTTTCCCAAATCGAAGGCCGACTGTGTTGCCTGCAGTCGTTCTTGCGCGGCTTCGAGGCTGCCGAAGGTAGACTGCATCACAGCTTGTGCTCTTGTAAGATTTGAGACCGCGTTGCTGACGTCGTGGGTGATCTGTCGCTCAAGCCGCGATAGCACCGCCCGTTCGCGCCTTAGTTGTAGTTCGGCGTGACGGACTGTTGTGCTGCCTTGCCGATTGCCGATCGGAATCTCGACATCAACGCCAAACTGCGATTCTTGATGATCCAAGTTCGCCAATTGATTGAACGCACCAGATCTTGAACCGGTGGCGGTTTCGTCCAACAGGTTCCGACCGAATCCACGAACCTGATGTTGGAACACTAAATCCAGCTTTGGCTTCAGGTAGTTCTTGCTGGCGACGTATTCCAGCTCTCGTCGTTTCACCAGCGACTTCTGCTGTCGTACTTCCACACGCTGTGTCAACGCGTCTCGAAGAGTCTCTTGCCAATCGTATTGAACGGCTGCCATGGGAGGCTCGTCCATTGGTCGCAGGAGTGCCCCATCGTTAATTGGCTTACCGATCAACAATCGCAGACGGCGATCAGCGACATGTATACCGCTGGTCCCGCGAAACGCGCTTCCAAGCGTACCGCTGCTGGTTTGGGTTCCTTCAACCAGTCTTCCCACCAGTGCGTTTTGAACCTCTACCTCCAACCGCTGCAACTGATCTCGCGCTTGGGTTTCACGGACAGCTTCTCCGCCTCGCCGGTTACTTTCAGCAAGCGCCTGGATGCGTCGCCATGTGTCTAATGCCGCATCGCGTGCTCTGACTTTGGCATCGAGATTTCGATATGCGAAATACAATTCCCAGTAGGCGTCTTCAACTCGGCTTACGTAGTCGCGAACACTGGCTTCAAACTTCGCCAGACTAATATCCGTATCGATTCGCGAAACTAATACGCCGTTGTAGCTCCCGGGAATTCCAGCAGGCCCAGCAATACGATTGAAGTCCAATCCACCGCCTCGCAACAGAGGCTGTCGAATTTCGGCTCCAATGATTGCGTTGTAAGCATGACGAAATTCGTTCCCCGGCGCGTTGTTGTTGTCGTAGTCCATGGTGCTGCCGAGCCATAGCTGCGTTCCAGCTGCTGTCCGCTTGTCGAACCCCCATTCCACAACGGCGGCGTCTTGCTGTAAAGCACGTGTTCCGCCACCAAGAAACGTGTTGTTCAATTGACGATCGTTATTCTCAGCGAAAAGCCTGGCAGTGAAACTTGTGTCGAACTGACTTAGAGCACCAATCACACCTGTTCGCGGATTGGCTTCCTGAATCGCGGGATCGAACACCGTTGCCACATTTGAAGACGAACGCAACATGGCTCCGCCAACGTCAGCGATCACTTCGGAATTCTGCAGCCCGAACCGAATTGCATCTGTCAGATTCAGATCGACATAGTCACGAGGAGCGTCGAGAGTCAGTGGCGCTTCCGTAGCGAGCTCGGCAGGAAGTGTTGGGCTACTGACGTCTGGTTCCTCTCGCTGAAGTGACGCCGGAAGAACGGGAACACCGTCAAGCGAATCAGAGACAATCTCGTCAGAAGCAACGTGTGAGTCTTCAGGGACCGTGATGCCCCTACCACGCCACCGCGCGCAGCCTATCTGCGAGATGAGCAGAAGGCCTATGCAGAATAGCCTCACGCCGTATGAGAGTCGGAAATACTGCATCCCGTGCGGCCCGCCTGAAATGCCATGCTCTTGCGGCCCCCATCGCCCCCGATGGACCGCAAGCCAACAACACCGCTGTTGGCGAGCAAATAAGTGGGAATTACCTGCTAGAACGCACTTCGCCCCATTCGGCTGGATCCCGCTTCTCGGTAGAGATCGGCAAAGTAGCCTCAATCAGCAAAGTCGTTTATTTCGATATGACCAAATAGATCCGGAACAGTCCACGCGTATGACCCTGCGTGGAAACGTGATCGTTTGAGGGGGCACACAATGGAAAATTCGCTGGCAGATTCTGCGCGAAGTTCCATCGTGGACGACCGCATAGCTAGCCTCGCGACACTGGCAGAATTGGTGAGATCTCGAGTTCCGCCTAACCGGTTCTACAGATCACTTGTCGATACATGCCTCGAATCGACAGAAGCAATCGCTGCCTGCCTTTGGGTGAAGAATGTGGGGCAATGGCGGCCCGCTGTTGAAGGTGATGTTTCGATCTTGAATTGGTTTGTGGACGATCGAGACGCCGAACGCGATCACCACCGCGAACTCGTCAACGCTTGCCGGAACCAGAGTGTTCATCGTTTCGATAGCGACACCACCGACGGGGCATTTCTGGCAATTCACATTGGGACTCAAGCATCTGAGCAAGTTGTTCTTGAGATTGTGACAACACCGGAAGCTGTCGATGCCGACGCAACGTTTCTTCAAGCAGCCGGTGAAATTGCTGTCGAGCATTTCCTTCGGCAACCGTCGAGTGATACAGCGTCAGTCAATCGTGACGAGCGTGCTGAAAGCAGGCAATTCGAGAACTTCTTGCTAGCACTGCATAGCGAGCCAACGCTTCACAACACTGTCTTCACGATCGCGAATGATGGCAGGGCCATCGCAAATTGTGATCGCTTGTCCGTCGCCGTGAAGTCAGGACGACGCTTTACGATCCAAGCCATCAGTGGCCAGACGGAAGTGAATCCCCGCGCGAATGCGGTCAGTGGGCTCGCGGCGGTTGCAAACCGTGTTGGCCAAATCAGGACGCCACAAGCCTACGGCGGTAGCGAAGAAGCTGACAGCGAGTTTCGCTCTCTTGTGAGCGACTACCTCAAGGAATCAGCAGCCACACAGCTACTGACAGAACCGTTGATATCGACGAATGGCGAATGTGTTGGGGTTCTGCTTGCTGAAGCATTCAGCGATTCATCTGCTGATAAAGACGCCCTGAAGACAATCAGCCGCCATAGCGCGATTGCGGTTCAGAACGTTTTGAATCAGGCAAACCGCCGACAGTCCTTCGCCCGCGGCTTCACCAGACGCAGGGCGGCGTTCGCATTGGCTGCGTTTGCATTCGTCGCTGCACTGTGCCTCATCCCTGCCGAGCTTGCTATTGAGACGACTGGTGAGATTCAACCGGCCGAACGCCGCAACATTTTCGCCAACCGTGACGCAGTAGTTCAAAACGTTCTCGTCGAGGACGGTGCGGTCGTTGAGGTCGGTGATCCACTTGTTGAACTAAGCAACACTAATCTTGAGTATGAACTCAGTCGCATCAGCGGCGACATACTCACCACCACTGAACGTCGCGCGGCGCTCGAATCGGCGGTGGTGCTGGAGTCCAATAATGCGAATGGCGGGGCTGCGGAATCTGCTGAGCTCAAGCTGCACCTCCAAAGCCTCTACGAACAACAAGAGATTCTTAAACAAGCGAAGCAGCGACTTACTTTGCGAAGCCCCGTTTCCGGGCAACTGATGACCTGGAACCCCAGAGAACTACTCGCCGCGCGGCCGGTTCGCCGTGGTCAAGTCCTTCTTACCGTTGCCAATCCGGATGGCGATTGGATTCTCGACCTCACGGTTCCTGATGAAGACTTTGCACACATCTCTGCTGCGAAGCGTGAATCTGACGAACCGTTGAAGGTAAGCTTCCGAACATCCACAGAACCAGGACGCGCTTATGACGGCGTCCTGACAGACATTGCAACGACAACCGAAACGGACGACGTACTCGGCCCGGTCGTTCGGATTACGGTAAGAATTGACAACAACCAAATCAAAGATCTACGTCCCGGCATTGGCGTTATTGCCCATGTGCATTGCGGGCAACGATCACTCGGGTACGTGTGGCTGCGAGGCCTGATCGATTCGACACGCGGCTGGGTGGCGATGTGGTAGGAGACCGCAAATCATGACTGCATTCATCTGCTTGCTGGCGACGTTAGGCGGGGTCTATCCAACGACTCCAGATCTCGAAGTCAAAGCCGTTGTGCTTCGTCCCATGCGTGATGTGGATGTGCCGGCTCAGGAGACGGGCCCGCTGACCGAGCTACCGGTAGAAGAAGGTCAGGTTGTTGAGGAGGGAGCCCTCCTGGCGAGGATTGACGATGCGGATGCAGGCTCTGCTGTGGCCGAGGCAACAGCTGACTACGAAGTTGCGACTGTTGAAGCGACCAGCAATCTAGCGATCGAATCTGCAGAAGCGGACCTCACCGCTGCGAACAAGAAACTGAAGTCTGCTGAGGCTTCCCGACTGAAGTATGAAAAGGCAGTGAAAGCCTATGAAATGGACGAGCTTCAGCTGGCCGTGACGCAAGCAAAGCTGGCCGTCGAGCGAGCCAAGCTGGTCCAGGAGAAGGCCGCGAAATCAGCCGCCGCGAAATCGGAACGAGTGAAGCGTGCAAAAGAGAAACTCAAACGTCACCAAGTTGTGAGCCCGATTTCCGGTTCCGTTGTTGAATGCAAGTTCGAACAGGGCGAATGGGTCGAAGCCGGCCAAGTCATTGCTCGGGTTGTTCAAACGGAGCGACTGCGCATCGAAGGCCTGATCGATCCATCACAGGCCCTACCGAGTCTTATTGGTTCGCGTGTGACGGTAACCGTACCCTTGGGGGGCAAAACCATTCGGCTTCCAGGAACCTTGAGCTTCATCAGTTCTGAAGCACATCCGACCGCTCACACCGTCCGCATCCGAGCGATTGTTGAAAACAAGAACGGGTTGGTTCGTCCGGGAATCAAGAACTGTTCGCTGACCATTCACCGACGTCCAATCACCAGGGTTGGACAGAACCGATGATGTCTTCGGGTAGCATCCTGACATTCCGAGTGCGGCCCGACGTCGAGGTTCATCCACAAGCCCAACGGGGCTCAAACGTCTTCGTGCTCAAAGATCCGCTCTCCCTGCGTTACTTCCAATTGCGGGAGGAGGAGCATTTCTTGTGGCGGCTACTGGATGGAACCCGCTCTTTCGACGAGCTGCGTGTCGCATTCCGACAGAAATTCGGTCCGCGAGAACTTACGAATGCGGAGCTACAAACTTTCGTCGCCCGGCTACATCGCGATGGGTTGGTCGTTTCTGACAAGCCGGGGCGAGGACTTGAGCTGGCGACGACAGCAACGCTGCAGCAACAAACGTCGCGAATGAACAATGTGTTCAACCCGCTAGTGATTCGCTTCTCCGGATGGGATCCACAACGGTTTCTCGACAGAGTGCTGGCTCGTATGGACTGGGTGTTCCGACCAGCGTTCGCATGGTGCAGTCTCGGCATCGTACTGGTTGCCCTGTTCCTGGTCGTGTGCAGACTCACTTCATCGAGCGCGAGCTTGATTCCGTTTCAGTCGATGCTTGAACCAGAGAATTTGGTTTGGCTATCAGTGTGCCTGGCGACGGCGAAGGTTCTCCATGAGTTTGGGCATGCGATCGTGTGCCGACGATTCGGAGCTGAATGCCATGAGATGGGTGTGATGCTATTGGCCTTCACACCATGCCTCTACTGCGACGTTTCTGATTCGTGGACTCTTCGCAGCAAGTGGAACCGAATTGCTGTCAGCATGGCGGGCATCGCAGTCGATATCCTCCTCGCATCCTTGTGCGCGATTGTTTGGTGTTCGACAGAACCTGGGTTCCTGAATGCCGCCTGCCTGAACATGATGTTTGTTTGTTCCGTCAGCACGTTGATCTTCAACGGCAATCCGCTGATGCGGTATGACGGCTATTACGTACTGCAGGATTTCATTGAAGAACCAAACCTCCGCCCGAACGCGCGGTCGTGGATGCGGCATGTGTTCGTCCGTTGGTTCACCGGGGTCTCCTTGCTGCGTGCATCTGAGCGACCAACCAGCCGACGAGGCTTTTTGTTTGTGTGGGGTGTGGCTTCGACGATCTATGTGTGGTTCGTGATTGCCGTCATCCTTGCTCTCGCCCGATCAATGCTTGAACCACGTGGCCTCGCACCGGTAGCCGATGTCATCACACTGCTTATGCTACTTCGCGTCGCCGTATTGCCGTGCTATCAGTTGGTCCAGACAGTGATTCGTTCAAACGGAGTATCGAAAGTGAACTGGCCTCGATTCGTATTCCGTTCCGGTTTGGTTGCAGCCGCAGTGCTTGGCCTGTTTATCGTTCCCCTTCCGCACACCCTGACAATTCCAGCAACCGTAAGTTCAAATGCCGAACAGCGTGTGTTCGCTCAGTCGCAGGGAACGCTGGTTCGGGTCGCGAGCCCCGGAACCCAAGTGCATGCAGGAGATGTGGTGGCGACGCTTTCGGATATCGACATCGACCTTGCCGCAATCCGTCTGCGAGGTGAGTTCCGGAAGTACGAAGCCCGTGTCCGCAACTTAAAGACTCAGCAGGCGAATGGAGATGACGTCGCCGCATCACAAGTCGCCGCGGCAGAAGGACGGCTCATTGATCTACAGCAGAGACTGTCTCGCCGTGAAGCCGAACGTCAAAAGCTGAACATCGTTGCAACGCGATCGGGAGTCATCTTGAACCCAAAACGTGCTGAACCCGAGGTTCCTTCTGGCGAACTACCAGCGGTTTCTGGCTATGTGACCGAACAGCAAAACCAGAACTGCTTTGTCGGCAGGGAAACGGTGCTGTGCACGATCGGCGACCCTTCGAGTTCGGAAGTCACACTTACTGTAACGCAGGACGATGTGGCCGAGTTCCAAATAGGTGAACCGATAAGGCTTCAGCTGGAGCAGGTTGGAATAGAACCGTTGCCCGGTACTGTTGTTGGACTGTCTCGAATGGATGCCCGAGGCAGTAAGACGCACGCGGCGAATGTCCCGGCAGAGTTTCAGAACAAAGCGTTGTATCAAGTTCGCGTGTCGATCGACTCAAAAACGAAACTTCTTATCGGCGACGCCGGGAACGTCCGAGTCGGCGTAGCTCCATGCAGCTTGCTAAGTCGGATGGTCAGCTATGTCGGCCGAACTTTTCGATGGCCTATTCGTTCATGACGTTCACAAGCGAAGCGACGACATCAAGTGATGTGACAACACCAGTCGGATGTCCTTCGTTGTCGATGACAACCACACGATGAATGTGCTTTTCAACCATACTACGTGCCGCGTCCATCATTGACGTTTCAGCCGCCAGTGCGATCGGTGAAGGACTCATCAGTTCAGACACAGTTGTGCAATAGGCTCCGCCCGCGAGATCAGCGGTGCTCATGACGCCAACACACACACCATCGCCATCAACAACCGGTGCGCCGGAGATGTCGTTTTTCTGGAGCACCTGTGTGGCCTCATCGATCGTTTGATCAGGATGAAGGTGTACCGGCAACGGTGTCATTACGTCTCGAACTCGAAGCGTCAGCAAACGCTCGATCGCGCTATTCATCGGGTATCCTTCCGGTGATGATTCGTTTCTTGTCGATCTCGGTGAGTGTACCTGAGAGTGGCTCTTCGTCGTAACATTACAACACCAACCCCCACATCGCGTGCCCTGCAGCCCATAACCACTGTCCCAAAAACCGTTCTCGCGGCGACGAGCCAGCCGATAACCACCCTCCCAACATCGCCGCCGCACCCCGATGCAACGGGACGTTGCCTAGTCGTGGTCGCTTTTGCCTGAATGTCGTACATGAGCTCGGCCAATGAGAAGTGGATCGACTGGGCCAATGACATCAAGATCTCGACCCGTGTAGGGCAGCCCGTGCAAGACGTAGCGCATAGCGTTGAGACGAGCCCGTTTCTTGCAATCGGATTTCACAATCGTCCACGGCGAATCGACTGTATCTGTGTAATGGAACATCGCCTCCTTCGCCTTCGTGTACTCGTCCCACTTGTCGAGTGACGCGAGGTCAACGGGTGACAGCTTCCATTGCTTCAACGGATGGCGTTCGCGTTGTTTGAAGCGACGGCGCTGTTCTTTCCGGCTTACGGAGAACCAGAATTTCACAAGATGTATTCCGCTTCGGACGAGGTTCCTTTCGAACTCAGGCACCTGACGGATGAATTCGTTGTACTCGTCGTCGGTACAGAAACCCATGACGCGTTCCACCCCCGAACGGTTGTACCACGAGCGGTCGAACATCACGATCTCGCCTGCGGTTGGGAGATGTTCTACGTATCGCTGAAAGTACCACTGCCCCTTCTCGCGATCGGTCGGCTTCTCCAACGCGACAACACGAGCACCGCGAGGATTGAGGTGTTCCATGAACCGCTTGATGGTTCCTCCTTTACCGGCAGCGTCCCGACCCTCAAAGACAATTACGATCTTCTCGCCTGTTTGCCGAACCCACGATTGCAGCTTCAGCAATTCGACTTGTAGCTTGTATTTCTGTTTCTCGTAAACCTTCCGTGTGAGCAGGTTCTTGTAGGGGTAGGAACCACTCCGCCAGTTTGGTGCGAGCATATCGTTTGGGCACGGAACCTCAGGAACCGTTGCGGGCTCATTTCCAAGTAATGCGTTCCGCAGGACAGAAGCGTCGTCCGACGAAGCGCCCTCCATGATGACTTCGAGCACCTTGGCGAGTGTTCCGACATCGTGCGGCGGAACACCCGTGATAATGTCCCGGACCGCGCTGATCTTGGCTTCCTGAGCTGCCTGGATCGATTCGGTAATTGTGAACCGTTCGATACCGTCAGCGCTGAGCGAAGGCGACGTATCCCCTTTCGCGACCGGTCGAGGTTCGTCTTTTCCGTTTGTTGACGGTGATTGCTTAGACTTCTCACTTTTCATGGGGCGACTCCGATGTATGTGGTTCTGTTAGGGATTGCCGAGCGAACGGTTCAATCAGTTGGCTGAATGATCGTGTCGGCCATCGCCGCTTCCGTGTCGGTTGCTGATTGGCGTAGCTCCTCCGCTTGATTATCAACGAACCGCGCGACGACGACAGTCGTATTGTCACGACCTCCTCCAGCGTTCGCGGCCTGGATCAACTGTCGACACGCCGGTTCCGCAGACGCCTGCGATTGCAGAATATCGACGATCTGAGAATCGCTAACATGCCGAGTAAGCCCATCGGTACACAACACAAGTGTGTCGCCGGAAACCAGTTCGCTCTTGTAGACCTGAGGATCAAGCGCTTCCGGGTCACATCCGAGCAAGCTGAAGAGGATGTGATTGAGCGGTGAAGTTTCAACCTGTTCCGGTTCCAGTGCTCCAGAATCTGCGAGCGCCTGAGCGAAGGTTTGATCGCGAGTCAGCCGTACAATCTCGCCATTGCGACAAAGATAGGCTCGACTATCGCCAGCATGAATTAGGTACACCTGCGGCCACACCACATACGCCATCGTAATAGTGGTTCCCATTCCATCCTGCGAAGGAATGGTTTCCGCCGAATGTTGAATCGCGCTCTGCGTGTATTGTAGAGCTGATTTCAGATCCTCGATAAACGTTTCTTCTCGATCATCCTCAGGGCGAAACAACCAATGCATGGCGTTCAGCAAATAGTGAGCAACACCTTGAAGTGCCAGACTGCTGGCACGATCGCCGGCCTTGTTTCCACCCACACCGTCGGCAACCAGAATGAGCTTTGCCTGCGTGCCGCCAAGCAATTCTGTATCGTCATCGTAGGCAAGACTTGTTTGGTGGATGACGACCGACTTCTTCAAGTCGGCTATGAGAAACTGATCTTCATTGCGTTCTCGAATAAGCCCCACATGAGTCTCGCCGTGGCAGTCCATAATGTCTCGCATCTACGACTCCGGGGCTTCCTGGGTTGATATCGAACTGGAGGACAATCGTTCCGGCGGTTACCAAGCAGTCAACGTGATCAGCTCTACCTAGTACTGATCAACAAGGTACTTAATCAGATCTGTCGAAGTGACGAGACCAACCAAGGTGTTACCGGTTACGATTGGCAACGAATGAAAACTGCTTGTCGAAAGCACCTGCGCGGCATCGCGGACTGTTTCGCTGGACTGCATCGATATTGGGTTCGAGTTCATGATGTCAGGAAGCTTGTAGGTGTGATCCAGCATTGCATCGAGGCTTCGGCCGTCCTGATTGCCGAAGTCACCAAACGTGACTCGCAGAATGTCATTCCAACTAATGATCCCGACCAGCTCATCGCCGCGTACGACTGGCAGGTGATGATGCTCTCCCGATTCCAGCAATTGCCTCGCCCGAGAAACCGGTTCGGTATGGTCGATGGTTACCAGGTCCGCAGACATGATGTGGGTGATCGATTCGTTCTTCTTCATCGGTGTTGGCTTTCGGTTGTTCCGTCAGGCGGACAGCGAACGGCCTGACAATCCAAGCGGGTGAACGGCCCATTTCGAACCGCTGGTATCGCCGGGGTTGATCAGACATTGCTGTCCATAATTGGGTCAGAGACCACGTGTAATGACGAACGCAAAGAGTGTGCCATGTTCTGTTTCCCGATGATTGTCGAGAGACCGAACACCAAAGCGCGCGGATGGGCTCACAGCGCGCGGGTGTCGAAGCCATACTGGCGCATGCGTCACAGCCGTACTGACCGCGCATGAAAAAACCGCGACCGTAATTGGCCGCGGTAAATCTATTTCAGCTCTCGGGACTCGCGATGTCGGGTTTCAAACCAACTGCACTGTTCCCAATCGCGTTTAATTCTTGCTTGGCTTTCCATCTGTCGGGAGCGTGAATGGCTCGCGGACAACTGGCTTTTGGATAGCACCAGAGCGAATTAGCTTTACTGGTACCCGACGGCGAACAACCTTGCCGTCTTCCAAAACACGGACAGACTGCAGGTTCTTCTTGAACTTACGCTTCGTGATACCGGTGGTTTTGCGACCGTTACCACCTAGGTACTTTGCTTTACCACGTTGGCTTAAGTTATTGCCACGTCCCGGCTTACCGTCGCCGTAGAGTTCAATTTGCTTCGCACGCTTGATGCGCTTGTTCTTCTTGAGAGTGCTCATAGCATCGCCTTCGGTTGCGGCTGGGCAGCCAATTCGAGCCAAGGAGAGTACCGGATTGCGGCCCCGATTGCAATCTCCTAACTACTTGGAGAGTCGTCGGAATTCCGGGTCGGAAAGGTTAAACATCTCCAGAGCTTTACCGGTCTGGCAAGCGGGACTGCCACAGATACTGAACTAACGAGTACTTATTGCAGTATTTAGTGCGACGTCGAGCTCTTTGATCAGCAAATCCGGCTCTTCAAGTCCAACCGAAAGCCTGACCAGCCCGTCAGTTACGCCGAATCGCTGGCGATCTTCCGGCGATAGTGCGCGGTGTGAGGTGGTGGCTGGGTGAGAGATTGTGGTGGCTGGATCCGCCAATGTCGGTGAGAAGGGAATTTCGATGGCCGCGCGCATGAATCTTGTGACCGCATCGAAATCGCCATCGCGGATTTCAAACGACAACATTCCTCCAAATCCGCGTGGGAGCAGTCGAGCCGCAATATCGTGCGTCTCGTGATTCTTCAGACCGGGGTACAGGACCCGGCTGACCTGTTGGTGCTGTTCGAGGAACTCGGCGACCTTTTGAGCGGTGTTGCTAACGCGTTCCATTCGAAGCGGCAGCGTCCGGACGCCTCGCGATGCGAGCCAGCATTCAAACGGGCTGGCATGATGGCCAAAGATGCTGCCGGTTTCGATCGACTTGTTGATGATATCCTCAGGACCAACAACCACACCCATCGTGACGTCGCCATGTCCGCTGAGGTACTTCGACGCGCTATGCATCACCAGAGTCGCACCGTGTTCAATCGGTCGCAGCAGGCTGGGTGTTGAGAAGGTACTATCGACCAACAACGGGACATCTTCACCGACTGCCGCCGCAATCGCCGGAATGTCCAGTACTTCCAACAGTGGGTTCGAAACCGATTCAATAAACGCCAGCTTCGTTTTGTCTGTCTTGGCGTCCGCGAATGCTTGAGGGTTGTTTGCATCGACAAAGGACACGTCGACACCAAAATCGGTATTCAGTCGGCGATACAGCTGCAGGCTTCGACCATACAGCATCTGA